>JAGLYY010000173.1 GCA_023131935.1 Spirochaetales bacterium
GTGAGGGATAGTAGGGGCAAACCGAAAACATCCCTACCTTCCAACACCCTGATAAACAAAACCCAGATCTTTAACTTTATCTCTATCAAGCAGATTCCTGGAAAATAAGGAATTTCTACCTTTTTGCAGGGGAGTCATATATTCTATACGAAAATATCCGACAGCCGGATTTTAAGCCCCTCCAGGACAAGGCTTTCAAGTATGTCATCATCTTTGAGATATTCAGGCTTGGCATACCTATCCCCTTCCAGACGGTAGATCATAATATACCGGACTTTAGGATTCACAATCCAGTACTCCCTGACACCATACTTTTCGTACAGTTTCAGTTTGTCAGTCTCATCCTTATAGCTGGTTGATTGGGAGAGTATCTCAATTGTTATGTCAGGAACACCGAGACAACCCTTTTTGTCTATTTTGCTCTTATCGCAGACAACTGTAATATCCGGCTGAACAACTGTTTTGATCTCTTCATCTAATAACTCTTTTTTTTCCTGAAATCTCACATCAAAGGGAGCTGAAAATACTTTACAGGGCTTGTCCTTTAAAAACTGCCAAATATTCCCGAATAATTGCCCTGATATAATTTGATGCTCTGTATTCGGAGCAAGACTCATATCCCAGGCCTCCCCCTCTATAATCTCCCACCTCTCATCTTCCGGCCAGGAGAGGTAATCTGCATAGGAGAATTTTTTATCGGCCTTTCTATCCGGTATCATCACAAACCCCTTTATTTAATACTATTTCCACATTCTATTATAATCAATCAAAGCAATTTCAAAAATGCAGGATCTTCTGTGAAACTCGGGTGGAATTCTCAGGCTCCCTGGATAGGAACCGAGGGGGAGACATCCCCCTGTCAAAATTCTATTCTCCATTTTCCCCTACATCATCAAATCCTGCATAAACACCACGTTCTTAATAGTCCGCTTGAAGCAACGGTAACTTTTCCGGGTAATTGCGTCTATCCCTATGTAATCAGAACTGATATATGCTGTCAAAGTTGCCAATACCCGGTCCGGTGGATCGATATCCCCACATGAAATCATGAAACTTCCAGGACCCTCGGAAACCAGGGCCTCACATGCTCCCTGGAAATAACGCGGATCATCTCCGGTATATTCCCTCTTATCCGAAGCGACGGCAAAAGAAAATGGTTCTTCAATCCTGCCACACGAAAGAAATGAAAGGGGAAAAAGGAATACAGATAACCAAAATAGTAGCTTTCTCATCCGGATATCTCCCCTCCCCTCTGTGTGCTCTGCCTGCAGCAGGTAGGTGTGAAACTCTTTTCTCTTATTTGGCGTGAATTCTTTCCTCAAGGAACCTCACGCAAAGTTCGCAAAGGAATACTTTTTATAATCTTTTCAAAAACTTGTTGTACTCATCAACAGCAACTTCCATTTCCCGCAAGATCTCTCTAATCAAAGGACGAGATAGAACTCTTCCTTTGTGATGTGGCACAGTAGTAGTTCTTCCATCATGGTGCCTGTAAAATACATGACTTCCTTTTTGACGAGCTCTCTCAAAACCTAAAAGGAATAGCAATTTCTCCATCCTTGTAGCGTCAATTATTATGAGTTTACTCAAAGTGCTACCTCAACTTGTTGAATTCCAACAAATTCAGGTAATAGACTTTTATTTTCTGGGTCCATTTCCTCCAAACATAATTCTACTATCTCTTTCAGATTTTTTTGCAGTTCATCTAAGGTTTCCGCTTGGGTATGAGCACCAGGAATTCCTGGAACAATGGCTACATATAACTCCGTTTCGGGGTCTTTTTCAATATACGCAGTTACTTTATACATCTCAATAACCTCCGAATTAGCAATTTCCGAGAACAAGTATATCAATAAAATTGGACTCTTTTAAGAATTTTTCACGAAGTGAAAATATCTCTTGTTAGCTTTGGTGGTGGTCTACCAGTCTCCGCACTGGTAGAGATGCGGGCTTTGCCCGCCCGCACAATGGCCATAAGACGCTACAGGTTTTCGCGTCTTATCTTTTGGAGCGAACGTGTGTTGATTACTCTTCCCTCTCCGCTGCAAAACGCCCTTTTAAGACATCTCCGCCCCCTATATTACATGGATGGATATAGGGGAACGTTGCTGGTTTTGTATGCTTATTGATTATTTAATGTTGTACACTTCATCATGAGGTCCCAATAGTACAAATTTAATAGTTTCGTCAAATGTTGTGGAACAATCGGAACAGGCAACAAATTCAGCGTCTCCCTTTTTTTGGCATGCAGTACAATACAAGTAGATTATGATGAAGTTACGTTTGATCGGACACGAGTAAAACCCTCGCAAGTTGCCCTTCAGAGGTTCACCAAGTTCAACCGGGTGCTCCATAATCTGGCGAACTTTCT
>JAGLYY010000174.1 GCA_023131935.1 Spirochaetales bacterium
GAATGAAAAAGATGTTGCTTTTACCTGTCCGGTTCAATTAGAATCCATGGTAGTGTTAAATCCTTTGGAAAGGCAGATTGCGGGATCAATGGAAAATTTCATATCACCGGTACTCAGTAAAGAGAATGTATTACCTGAAGGGGAGAATTTTCTCCCCTTGGCGGACTTTGAAGAACAGCTCGGAAAGGGGAAAAGGCCTTCCGGGTTTTTAATTCTTACGCGAAAAGACTGGGAGAGGATCAGAGATAATCTGAAAGAGCATCAGGGGGTCGCGGTACTTATCTACTCTTTAGGAAAATTTGAATCCGATGACGAGAGGATAATCGCTTTCCGGACAAATATCGTAAGCCCTGATGAATTCCGCTATCTCAAAAACAAGGCTGAGAAGCGGGTCCGGGGAGTGCTTTCCACCGGTCCTGCTATGGATCTTCTCATTGATACCTGGAGTGACCAGAAAGCCCTTATAAGCATTGGGAAAGCCCTTTCCCGGCAGAGGGATATGGATAAGCTCTTAAGGACGATTCTTTACCTGAGCAAGAAGATTACCGGGGCCGATGCCGGCAGTATCTTCCTCCTTCGGGAATCAGACGACAGGGGGATGGAGCTTGAGTTCACCTGTGCCCATACCAAGTCCCTCGATATCTCCTATGAAAATTTCACCATGCCCTGCAATACCTCCTCCATCGCCGGCTATGTGGCCTGTACCGGGGAAATCCTGAACATCCCCGATGTATACATGCTGCCTGGCGGCTTGCCTTATATATTCAACAGAAGTTACGACGAAGAACATTTTTACCGAACAAAGTCGATGCTCGTGGTTCCTATGAAAGGGAATGACGGGTCAATTATCGGGGTCATCCAACTGTTGAATTGTAAGGTGGATATGGATGTTTACAAGGGAAATGAGGCATTTTCGATAGTTCTTCGGACCCTTGATGATTTTAAAAACCTGGTTGTTCCTTTCGAACCACGGTACGAGGAGCTTATGCAGGCCATTGCCGGATTTGCGGGCATTGCGGTAGAGAACAACAGGATGTATCTCCAGATAAAACATCAATTTGAGGAGTTTGTGAAAGCTTCGGTAAAGGCGATTGAATCCAGGGACCCCGCTACCTCCGGCCATTCTTTCCGGGTTGCGGCTTATTGTCTTCGAATTGCTGAGGCCATCAACAAGCAGAAGCAGGGGGTTTTTCGCGATACGCTGTTTTCCCCAATTCAGTTGAAAGAGCTGGAATTCGCGGCCTTACTGCATGATTTCGGTAAAGTGTATATCGATCCGGGGATCTTTTTAAAAGGGAAAAAACTATTTCCGGGTGATTTTCGTTATCTCATGCTGAGGCTTCAGTTCCTTCACCGCTCCCTGGAATTGAATCAAAAGGTTTCAAACAATAGAGAGGATGAGACCCCGGAAAAGCTTGCCGTCCTTGTTGAAATCATCTCTACCTTAACCGAGCTTAATGAACCGACGGTTATCCGGGAGGACCCGGAAGGTATCATTAAAGAGATCCTCTCAAAGCAGGAGTGGTTAACCTGCGCGGATATTGAGGGTTTGCCCATCCCTCTTCTTATAGATAATGAGATTGTAAATTTCAGTATTAGGCGGGGAAGTCTGAATCCGGAAGAAAGGAAGGTGATTGAGAGTCATGTGGTACATACCTGGGACTTCGTAAGCAATATCCCCTGGCCCGAGGAGTACCGGCGGATCCCCGAGTTTGCCCTGAAACACCATGAGAAACTCGATGGGTCCGGTTATCCACAGGGGCTGAAAGGGGAGGAGATACCACTCCAGGCCCGGATGATTTGTGTCGCGGACATCTATGATGCCCTGTCAGCTCCTGATCGTCCCTATAAAAAGGCGGTACCTCATTCGAAGGTCCTCTCGATCCTGCGGGAGGAGGGTGAATCGGGTAAGCTTGATGTTGACCTCGTGGAATTATTCATCAACCGGAAGCTCTGGGAATGATGAGCAATTCTCATTTTGGCCTGAATTATAACATGGTTGGATAGAATAAAAACCAAAAATGAGAATAGCCAAATCGATTGGCCTGATTTATTGACGGTTTGTAGCGAAACCTTCCCTTTTTCTGAAGGTCTTCGCGGGAACCGGTCGAAG
>JAGLYY010000175.1 GCA_023131935.1 Spirochaetales bacterium
TTGATATCCCGGGAACCGGTGTGGTACAGTTAGAGTCAGGATGAAAAATAGTCCCGTAAAAAAGTTGACAGAGATCACCCTTCAATCCCTCGTTGATGGTCTCGGAAAGGTTATCAAAGGGAAAGGGGACTTTCTTACCTATCTTGTTACCTGCCTTGTTGCCGGAGGCCATGTCCTTATTGAGGATGTTCCGGGATTGGGGAAAACAACCGTAGCAAAAACCCTTGCCCGTCTGATCTCTACTGAAGATAGACCGATAAAATTCCGCAGAATCCAGTTCACTCCGGACCTCCTTCCTTACGATATTACCGGGGTTGATCTTTTCGATCCCGATATGCGCGCTTTCTCCTTTTCGCCCGGTCCGGTGTTCGCGAATATCGTACTCGCCGATGAGATCAACCGGAGCAGTCCGAAAGTGCAGTCAGCCCTGCTCGAGGTAATGGCGGAGAATCAGGTTACTGTAGGAAACCGGACTCACCACCTTGAGGACCTTTTTTTTGTGATCGCTACTCAGAATCCTCTTGAGATGGAGGGGACATACTCCCTGCCCCTCGCTCAGTTGGACCGGTTTATGATGCGTCTTTCCATCGGGTACCCCGATGAGATGACAGAGTTAACAATCATAAAAGAGGACCCTTCCCACCGGATACTACCGGAGGTAGAGCCGGTCTGCACCATGGAAGAGATTATCCTTGCCAGGCAGGAAGCGAAACAGGTGTACTGCGACGAAAGGCTTATGACTGCCACGGTAGATCTGAGCAGGAAAACAAGGGACCATGGTGGGGTATCCCTCGGTATTTCCCCCCGGGGGTGTCTCATGCTTATCGATGCCAGCCGGAGTTACGCGCTGTTACAGGGACGCTCCTATGTAATCGACCAGGACCTCATCGATCTTGCCCCGCTGGTTCTTTCCCACAGGATTGTCTTAAATGATTACAGGCTCCACAGGGGAGAATTCATCAGGGAGATAGCCCTTGAATCCCTTAAAGGTATCCATACATAAATTTATCCCCTTCACATCGGGAGGCAGGGTTTTTCTTATCCTCTCTCTCAGCTTCCTTACCATCGGTTTGATCCGGGATGAGCTTGGAGCCCTGCTTTGGGGGGGCGCGGTTCTCTTTCTGCTCCTTTTTTCATTAGTAATTTCCTTTTTGATCAGAAGGGCCCTTATTTCCTCAATAAACTCACCTAATCTCAAGGTCTTTCCAGGTCGAATCTTTCCCGATGAAAGAGTTGAGGTGATTTATAATATCCCTCTGCCCGGAATTCCTCTTATCGGATTTACCATAACCCTGGAGAGCTGTTTTACCTGGGAAAACAGGAGGGTCCCTTTAAGGATACCTCTTTCTTCCGGAGAGAATGAAGGTTCTATAGAACTGTTTCCCTCCCGGAGGGGGAACTACACACTGAAGGAGGAGAGAATCTGTATCGAAGATCCTCTTGGCTTTACCCGGACTGAGATTAGAAGGGTCCTGATGGCCTCCTTTCGGGTACTCCCTCTCCCCCTCGAGGTTACAAACCTGCCTGATCCGTCAAAAGCGCATGGAAACGGCAGCGACGGGGCGCGAAAAAAAAGGAGAACCGAGCTTCTCGATAGCAGGAAGTATTATCCCGGGGATGATGTGAGGCGGCTCAATTGGAAACAATATGCCCATCTCGGAGAGCTCTACCTGCGCCAGGGAGAGGAAACTCCGGAACACCGGCGCAAACAGCTGCTGCTCCTTGACCTTTCGGGTGAAGACACGGATGAGGTCCTGGAAGGGATGCTCTGCCTGGCGGGGGGGATCCTTACCCGGTTGGAGGAGCGGGGAATCGGGCTTTCTCTTCCGGGGAAATTCATTGGCGCGGGAACGAAAGAACTCCGGGGTCTGCAGGATCTCCTCGCTGGACTCTGGTGGTCCGAAGCGCCCCATAAGATACAGGAGGTGCCGGGGGTATCGGAGTTATCGGAGCTAAAGGAATTGTCGGTACTTTTAATTTCCCGTGCCGGTTCTCCTCTGCTCCCGAAGCTGCTTCGCGATCTTCAGGGGAGCCAGGTACACCTCTTTCTGAAAGAACGGGAGCAGGTATCTCTTCCTGTGACCTGGCAGGACCGGCTGCTATCATTGCTCTTTTACCGCGAGCAGGTCGTTGCCGATGGGGATAGGAGGGGTGGTGAGATCATCGATAGAAGCGCACGCCGGGGAGATACCTATGATGAAGAAGCTTTGAAAGAGTTCAGAAAAGGGAGGTGGGGCATAAACCATGTTGAAGTCTTCTAAAAGCCTTTTCCCCCTGTACAGGACTATAGCTTTTACCCTTTCTACCGGTTACCTCTATCTTTTATACTACCTCTACCTCCGGGAGACTGTCGCGCTTTCGTTTCTGACGGTTACCCTTCTCATTTCGGTCCTTACAGGGATTCTGATTTGGAGATGGAAGCTGAAGGTAATTCCCGCACTTGTGGTAATCTTCCTGGTCCCCTGGATTATTCGATGGTCTTTCCATTCCTTCACCGGAGTATTGAATTATTTTTTCCGGGGGGCAGGCCTCCAGCAGGTTTTCTTCGACATCGGTTTTTGGCCCCTGTTTCTCCCTTTCATCTACAGCGGGGTTGCCTGTTATCTAGGCCTTCGATATCCACGGAAAGTTTTCTGGATTGTTCTGGGTAATTCCATTCTTTTTCTTCTTCTCTTATGGCCCCAGGGGGGATATAAGATAACGATTGTCGGCCATCCGAGTCTGCTTGGAGTCTCGGTAATCCTTTTTGTGATTTTTCAGATGATCCAGCTGATGTTGCAAAGGAGGCGGTCCCCCCGTAAGTCCCTTCTTTACAGCCTTGTGGTTCTTCCCATGATTCTGATCCTCTTCCTTTTTCTCCTTGGGTATTACAACGAGGGTACCGTCGCTGAGGGGGGCGGCTTACTGAAATCAACTTTCTTCCGGTTTGATTTTTCGAAGTATCTCACCCTGGAAAGTGAGATTTCCTTAAGTGATGACCTTGTCCTCCTTATGAGGAAAGAGGGACCTCCTGCGAACATGCTCCTCCGCCGTATGGTATTAACCGGATACCGCCGGGAGCGGGGATTTTTTCAGGATTCCCCTCCGGGAGACACTCTGCCGCCAACAACCGTACCGAATCGGAATATCAGTATTCCCCGGCAGTATGAAAAGGGGCGTCATCCGGTGAAACAGGAGTATTTCCTCTTTAACTTTGATCCGGGGGCCCTCCTGGGACTCAACGAACCCTTCAGGGTCATTCCATTGCGGAGGTGGGATGACTCCTCCTTCCTCCGGATCTACCAGGTAGACAGCCTGGTATTAACCAGGGAAAGGAATGGAGGGGTTGAGGCGGATTTATTCTTCTCTAGCGGCGGAGCCGAAGTATCGGCCACGAATTATTACACCGCGTGTGATGAGGATGACCCGATCCTTGACCTCGCGCGGCAGATTACCGTGGGGATAGCAAACCGATACGGGAAAGTCAGGGCAATTGAGGAGTATCTTCAGGAGCACTACTGGTACTCCCTCACTCCCGGAGTCAGCCTGCAGGGGGACCAGCTTCACCACTTCCTGTTTGACAGTAAGAAAGGATACTGCTCCTACTTTGCCTTTGCCATGACCCTCATGTGCCGGCTCCTTGAGATCCCCGCCAGGGTGGCCATTGGGTTTTACGTTGATCCTATGGGGGAGGTGATGAATTTCTATCCTGTCCGGGCTGATATGGCCCATGCCTGGGTCGAGGTTTTTTTCCCGGAGTATGGATGGATTGAGTTTGATCCCACATCGACCCGTTTAGCTCCCGGGGAAGAATATGCTTTCGGGGCGGTGGACGCGGTTGAGCTTACCTCTCTCATTGAGGAGATCCTCGATAATAGAGAGGGTATTAGTCCTGTTTCCACCAGTCCGGAAGAACTATTTACCGGTGAAAAGGAAAGCCCCTTTAGATCGGGGCTTATGAAAATAGCTGCAAGATGGTACCTGATTCTACCGTTCCTGTATCTTCTTTTTATGGTTTTACGGATCCTTAATCCCTATCTCAGGGTCTTTTTTGCCCGGGGTTTTGATCGCCAGGTTCGCGGGCTCTTTCAGGCCGATATGCGGCTTCTCCTCTTTATCGGGTATAAACGGGACCGGCAGGAGTCGGTCCAGGAATTTTGCAGTCGTCTGGAAACCGAACAGGGGATCCCCCTGGAACAGCTGTGCGGTCTCTATCTGGAGGCCCAGTTCCGGGAGGATTTTCCCCTGGAACGAAAACAAACCTTCTCCAGGGTGAGGAAGGAGTACTACCGGGCGCTCAGGAAGCGGGTCCCCTTCCACAGGTGGCTGAGAGGTTTTCTCTTTCCCTTCAATTGGAACAAGAGGGATAGGAACAGGAGGGAGCGGTGAGGAAAATGATCAACCTGCTTCTCCTCCTTACCCTCGGACTGACTGGGGGGCCCTTGATAGCCCAGGACCTTGAGTGGTACCTCGAAGGTGCCCGGGAGGCCATTGAAGAGGAGCGATACGAGAGAGCTGTCAGTCTGCTCCGGGAGGGGCAGCAACGGTATCCTGATGAGTTGGTTTTATATGAGGAACTGGGGGACCTCTACTATTCCAAGGATCTTTATAATCTCGCCCTTGGAGAATACCGCAAGGCAAAAAAACTTTCCTATTCGGATTATTACATTCTTTACCGGATTGCCGATTCCCTTGGCCGGCTCAACAGGGATGATGAAAGTGTCGAGTCTCTGGAGGAACTTCACCGGATGTATCCGGGAGAGGTGGATGTTGTTGGTGACCTTGGCTGGATGTATTTTAAAACATCCCGCCTGGAGGAGGGGGAGAAGCTGCTTAAGGATGCCCTTAATACCTGGGAGGGGAACCGTACCCTGGCCATGACCCTCGGTACCGTTTACTCCGGCATGTATGAATATAATCTTTCAAAACAGTATTACCTGGAATCAATTGAGAATGCCCTGGATGATGGTAAACAATATTTTGCCTCCATCGCCTGTTACAACCTTTCCCTCCTGGAACATGGCTTTTACCAGTATTCCAACGCTTTAGAATATACCAACCGGTCTCTTGAATTGTCGGAACGGGCCCCGGGCCACATAGCACGAGGGGAACTCTACAAAGCCAGGCTGGAATATACCCAGGCCCTGGAAGAATACAAGAGGGCTTTTTCCCTCGATTCCACCCCCCTTTCGAAGGTGAACCTGGGAGATCTCTTCCTCGAGTTTGGTAAACTTGAAGGGGCTTTGAAGGTGATCGAAGAGGTGCGGAATCTCCAGGATACCTCATGGATGTATTACTTTGGAGTCAATCCCCGCCGTCATGAGAGAGAGCTCCATGGGATATTAAAGGATGTCTATAAAGGGCTTTACCGGCGGGAAAAAGTAACGATCCATAAGAATATCTTTTCAAGGATTAGCGGGATTGTCCGGGGGATCAGGTACCGTATCAAAGAGTGGTATCACCGCTCCCGGTATGAAAGTTTAAGTATCGCCGAAGGGCGGGAGGAGCTGGCACAGGGAAATAAACTCGACGGGTGGTGGTTCCTCTTTAAGGGATGTGAGAATCATCCCTCCATGGCGCTGGATTACCTCCTGCTGGCACGGGACCTGGAGGAACCGATAGCTCCCGAGTCCCACCCCTTTTACCTTTACGAAGAGGGGAAGCTAACCTCCCGACCGGAATTAATTGAAGAGGCCCTCTCCCTGTTTCATCCACAGTGGGAGGCTTCCATTTCCGCCAAAGCACTGCTTGCCCTGGCAGAGATTTACCGCGAAAAGGGGATGGAGGGAGAGAAACGGAGGGTCTTAAGCAGTCTGTATCTCCTTAATCCCGGAGCTCTTCCGCAAGGAGGATTTGGTGTTCCCCTCATCCTTAAAGGAGAGGTGTCACGAGAAATGAGGAGGTATCTGGCTTCAGCGGGATGTGCCCCCGTGGATGATCCCGCAACCCAGGGGTACCGTATCATACTCAGTATTGAGGATGATCAGTTTACCGTGGAGGACCGGCAGGGGGGAAGGGTGCTGATAAATGGAGAGATTTCCGGCTCACCTTTCGACCGGGCCGAAGAGCTGCTGAAGATACTTTACGCCGTGAATTAGATCGGCACTATTCGGGTTATGATATCCCTGAAGAAATCCCGTGACCATATATCCAAGCTACGGTGATCCCGTACAAAGGGAGCCACTTCGTCCCGAGCTTTTACGATATCAAGAGAGTCAATCGCTATCCGGAGAAGCAGCTGTAAATGGGCCGCGGATAACGGCTCTTCTTCAAAGTAGTCATTGGTTTGCCGCATCCTCGACTCGAGATGGGATAAACGTACTTCAGGATGTCTACTGATATACCAGACCAGGTCGTACCAATCACGCCCCTTCACCCTCAACTTCCACCGTCTGCATAGGACTGCGTGAAGCTTACCAGCGAAGAGATCGGGCAGGCTGAAAGTACGGATGGAGAAAGGAAACGGCTGCAGGACATACCGGGTCTCCGTGAAGAACCCCCCGGGCGGATCGATATCTACATCGAGCTTGATTTTCATGTTTGAAAGCGGATGCAAATCGCGCAGCAGTTCCTCTGAAGCTTCTATGACGATAAGCTGTTGACGTGTATTACTCTTTAGAAAGGCCGATTCAATGAGAGTACTTTTGGACTTACGCTTTCGTTCGAACTCTATCTGGAAGCCGAAGCTGTTGATTTCCCGCTTAAGAGCTTGGCCATACGTTTCCAATGAAAAGCTTCGATCAGGCTTAAGAAGCGAGAAATCGAGATCCTCCGAGTATCGATCGAGACCATAAAGCACCCGGAGGGACGTGCCGCCGTAGAAAGCGGCGTGCTCGAAAAACTTACTCCGCCAAAGGCCCAGGAGAGCCACTTCCTGGAGTATCTCCCGCAGCGCGTTGACGTAGTCGTCTCTCGCGGACAGGTCGTAACGATCCATCATAGTGCGAATGGCCTCATGCATGAACGCCGCTCCTCAGATTCTCGATGGAACAGACGAGATTATCGATTTTCATCGAGTTATATCTTGACGAGATCACTTTCAGACTGGGAATATCGAGCTCGGTAAGTTTGTGAGAGTCGATACGAAGATCTTCTAATAGGTACGTCTTGTAGTCCGAAACCGGAAGACTACCTAAACGCCTGTCCTTCTGTACCTTATCGATTAGCGCCTTTTCCGGCGAAGCCATGAGAAACGAAACTTTACCC
>JAGLYY010000176.1 GCA_023131935.1 Spirochaetales bacterium
ATCAGGGAATGACACCCCCGCGCTGGAATACAGGAAACGGGAAGAATCCATTCAGCGGCAAATATTGCTTTCAGCCAAACGTAATAGTGGGTATACAACCCCATCAGAAGTTGCCCTTGAAAGCAATGTATCAATTGAATTGGTAAAGGAAGCCCTTGACTACCTCGTTTCCCGGGGTTTCGCTGAAATGAAGATCAATAAAGCAGGAACTATCGTATATTTTTTTCCCGATATGCTTGATAATGTGCGGGACGAGAGTTTCGAGGATTTGACCTAAGCTAGAAAATGCACGCTTAATCGCTTATCTTTTTACCAATACCAACCGGTTTATGGATATGTCTATCATGTTTATCGAGATAAATGGGAAACGCGAAAAATAAGTGTATGACGCAAGTGGAGCTTCGTCTGCGAGGGCGCTTGTGAGCTTGGTGTTAAATGGACACTATGCTAACATGTTTTACTGAATAAAATTTTGACAAAAAGAACGAAAAGTAGTATATTAGAATAAAATAGAATAAGGAGACAATATGGCTAAAACCGTTACCCTAAGAATAGATGATGATACTTATGATTTGATCAAATTAGCGGCAACCGGGGAAAGAAGATCAATCTCAAATTTTATTGAATATGCAACAATGGCTTTTCTGGCAGAAGAAAGCTTTGTCACTGATACCGAAATGGATGAAATCTTAAATGATGAAAAACTTCTGAAAGGTATTGTTACTGGAAATGAAGAAATAAAAGCCGGGAAGTATAGAGTCATTGGATAAATTTAAAATTGCTGAAACTGAAAGTTTTATAAAAAAAATAGAAAAACCAAAATATAGAAGACTATATAAAAAGATTGTAGAGTATATATATCCAATGTTGAAAAGGAATCCATACTTCGGGCCGAATATCAAAAGATTGAAAGGCCAATATTCTGATTTTTATAGATATAGAATAGGTGATTATAGGCTGTTTTATAAAATTGAAAATGAAAATATCATGATATTTATAATTGATATTGCTCATAGAAAAAATGCATATGATTAACGATGAAATAATTAATACCATTCGGATGTTGAGGGTAATTGCCGGAGAGACATTGTTAATAAAGACAATCTTGAAATATCTGTTGACACCGCAGAGTTTTCAAGGTAATAATTAAATATGAATCCTCGTCATAAAGAAGTAGAGAAGTTAAAAAAATTGATTACCCGTTATCCTGTTGTCGGAATTATTGGCGCCCGTCAAGTCGGCAAAACTACTCTCGCGCGATTACTTGCAAAGAAGTTAACCATACCGGTCACCTTCTTTGACCTTGAAGATCCTGAAGGACTTGCTCGTCTCCATGACCCCATGCTGGCGCTGAAATCATTAAAGGGACTCGTTATTCTGGATGAAATTCAAAGAAAACCTGATATTTTCCCTATCCTCCGGGTACTGGCGGACCGCCCGGACGTGTCATGCAGGTTCCTTGTCCTGGGGAGCGCTTCGCCCGATTTGCTAAGGCAGTCATCAGAAACCCTGGCAGGCAGGATAATTTATCATCAATTAAGCGGATTTGAACTCCGGGAAGTGAAAAATGATGACTGGATGAAGCTCTGGCATCGCGGCGGATTTCCCCGCTCATTTCTTTCGGAAACAGATGATGAAAGTATGGAATGGAGGAAGGGTTTTATCCGTACCTTTATCGAAAGAGATCTTCCCCAATTGGGGATAACCATCAGCGGAACTACAATACGCCGTTTTTGGATGATGCTTGCCCATTATCATGGACAGGTATGGAACGCGTCGGAATTTGCCAGATCTTTCGGTGTCGCCGATACGACCGTCCGGCGATACCTCGATATTCTCACCTCAACCTTTGTTGT
The DNA here is from genome assembly GCA_023131935.1 of Spirochaetales bacterium. Taxonomy (GTDB): domain Bacteria; phylum Spirochaetota; class Spirochaetia; order JAGLYY01; family JAGLYY01; genus JAGLYY01. The sequence continues at coordinate 1,857 of JAGLYY010000176.1, forward strand.
AAGACAGCTGCAGCCATGGTATGAGAATATAAAAAAACGGCAGGTAAAATCTCCAAAAGTGTATATTGCCGATTCAGGACTATTACATGGACTTTTTAATCTGCGCCGGATGGAAGATCTGGAATCCCACCCAAAATCAGGCGCATCGTGGGAGGGATTTGTCATTGAGCAGCTCATTCGCTGTCTAGAGATTGAACCGGAGGAATGTTTTTTCTGGGCTACACACGCCGGTGCGGAATTGGATTTTCTCGTTGTCCGTGGCAGAGAACGGATCGGCTTTGAAATAAAACGAACCACATCACCTAAAGTGACCCCTTCAATGCGGTCCGCGTTAAAAGATTTAGAGTTATCAATACTGAATGTAATCCATGCCGGAGATCATACATTTCAACTCCAGGACTCTATTCGGGCAGTGAGCATTTACCGTCTTTTAGAAGATCTCTGATAAAGAAGAAATCAGCCAGGCCCGGGGGGGTGTGCTATAGATACATTTAACAGAAGAAATAGAAATTGGTTCGCGCTTTTTTTCTTCTGCCGCCGGAATTTGAAATGATGCATCTGATTGCCGGAGAGTTTTTCCACATAAAATTACTGGCTAAACAGCGGGAGTATCATGGGGTAATCTGAGATAGCAGAAGTGTGGATACGCGGTTGCGGTATAACAGAAAGTAGTAAATGTCCTGCCAGGATAATATCCATAATAGAGATCAGTTATTGTCACAGCAACTGAGACAGCAATGTCATAGCAGGAACAACAACAGGATGCCGGATGGAAAAACAGTCCAGGTCCTGGTAGGGGAGATTCATGGTCACCTGGAAGGCGTGTTTTGCACCGATCATTTTCTGGAAGTACTCAAGATTAGGATTGAGACTTTTTTCTGAAGACTTTACTTCAACGAGGAACCACGGTTGATTATTGTCGGTAACTACGAAATCGACTTCACGTTTTTCCTTTGTCCGAATAAAATGCAGAGAAAAATTTCCCAGTCCGAGATCGTTCCACCCCTGCACGGCTTTTAGAAGCGAGCTGGCGACAAAGTTCTCATTGCGTTTACCTGCATTATCAATTTGGGACCAGTCAACAAGGAATATTTTTGGCTCTTTAGCGATTGAGCGGGATATGTTTTTTGTCCACGGCCGCAACAAAAAGCAATAAGACAATTGTTCAAGAAGTATGATCCATCTTTGGACAGATTCAACCGAAGCACGAAGGTTCCTGGCGTAGGAGGAATAATTCAGTAATGTGGTTGCGTTGAGGTGGATGAGCTCGGAGAGTACCTCAATTCTGGGGATATCATATCCTCCTCCGAGCCCGCGAATGTCCTCTTGTACTAATTGTTTCTGACGCGTCCGGCTCCACTGCCGATGAAATCTTCTATTTGCCTTCAGGAAAGGTTCCGGGAATCCTCCAAAGCTCAGGAGAGTATTCCAATCATCATCCTGGAGCTTCTTCTGTTTTCGGATTAACTTTTCCGAAAAGTTTGTATGCAGCAGCTCCGCCACTGACAAGGGATGCATTTGAAAATGGAAGTATCGTCCGGTCAGACTGTCTCCTCCTTTGCGATATGTATCTAGTCGAGAGCTACCCGTCACAATGATCTTCCATCCCAGTTCCTGGTATTTATCAAATAAACCCTTTACAAAGTTCTTCCAATCAGGATATTTGTGCAGCTCATCGAAGATAATCAGCTGATTCGCCAGTTGGCCTATTCGATCAACAACGTATTGTTGTCCCTGAATGATACTTATTCTGTCCTGCGTATCATCCCAATCAAGATAGCGATAGTTAGTGTCAATACTTTTCGATAGTGTTGTTTTACCGACCTGACGAGGACCGGAGATGAATGCCATCTGCCGGTTGTTTGAAAAATGCTCCCTGATAATGGAATTATAAAGCCGTTCCATGTAAATAACTTTGGCACGAAATATCAAAAAAAGCAAGACCATTTTCATGTGTATCGTAAATTGGCCATGACTGTTTTACGATAGAACGTAATATAGCCATATCGAGGGTAATACTGTTCAAAGTTTTGTATATGCACAGGAGGACAGGATACCAGGATGGGGGAGGATAAACAGGATGAAGACAAGAGAAGAGGAGATTATTAGCTTTGGCTCAAGTTCTTTCTTTAAACCTGTGAATCATGTCGAAAAATTTCTGCAAAGCTCCTGCAGCAGCGTTGCAGGTGACACAGAATATGATATTTTCAGGGATTCTTCTTCCTTTCTACTGCAAATGGTGGAATTAGTCACAAAGGCTTAGAAGGATTATAGAATAATATTTAGACAAAAAGAATATAA
>JAGLYY010000177.1 GCA_023131935.1 Spirochaetales bacterium
GGGAAGGCTGTAGACTGTAGGCTATTAGCCTATTAGGGTTTACGCATCGACCGAAGGAGAGCACCCAAAACCTTTTCTGTCTCCACAATTCTTAATTCACAGCCGGAAATGCCATATTTGAGAGGTCAAACCTTATATTTTTCCCCTAGGGAAATCATTGGTTTCCCGATAGATCAGGAACACTACCTCGTCAGCCTATCCTACCTAATAGTCTACAGTCTAATAGCCTATAGCCTGAATACTAAAAATCGGTCTTGTAAATTCGGGAATTTTACAGTAGAGTCCACCTATGAATAAATACCTGATCGATGGCAGTTTTCCGATAAACGGAAAAATAAAAGCGAGCGGCAATAAAAACGCCGCCCTTCCCTGTATAGCGGCGACCCTCTTAACTGATGAAGAGGTAATTCTGCGAAACATCCCTGAGATTGAAGATGTAATGGTGATGTTCGAGATCCTTAAAGGGCTTGGAGCGGAGGTGAGAAAAAAAGGGCGCGGTATCTGGAGTGTAAAGATCCAGGATATAAAAACCCACGAGATTCCCCAGGAGCACGCGAAAAACATCCGTGCATCAATCCTTTTTGCCGGTCCTGTTCTCGCACGCCTCGGCAAGGTACTGTTACCCCCTCCCGGGGGTGATGTCATCGGAAGACGAAGGCTTGATACCCATTTTCTTGCCTTTACCGATCTCGGCGCCCGGGTTGAGGTAGATGGGCAGTTCAAGATTACTGCAAATAAACTTGTCGGCGTCGATATGTTTCTCGATGAAGCCTCAGTTACGGCAACTGAAAATGCTATTATGGCCGCGGTTTTTGCCGAAGGACAAACTACTATTCAAAATGCCGCTTCAGAACCCCATGTGCAGGACCTCTGCAGGATGCTCAACTCCATGGGAGCGAAAATAAGCGGAGTTGGATCTAATATCCTTACCATAATCGGAACAAAGAAGCTTTCCGGTACCGATTTTACGATTGGCCCCGATTTCATGGAGGTTGGATCTTTTATCGGACTTGCCGCGGTAACCAGAGGGGAACTGGAAATTGAGGATGCCGGCCCCGAAAATCTCAGGATGACCAAAATTGCCTTCGGTAAAATTGGTATCCATTGGGAGACTGACGGCTCAACCATCCGGGTCCCCCCGGGGCAGATCCTGAAAGTGGTCTCCGAGATGGATGGGGGAATTCCCAAAATTGATGACGCGCCATGGCCTGGTTTCCCTCCCGATCTGACAAGTATTATCACCGTTGTAGCTACCCAGGTGGAGGGTACCATACTGATACACGAAAAAATGTTTGAAAGCAGAATGTTTTTCGTGGATAAACTGATAAGCATGGGGGCCCGGATTATCCTCTGCGATCCCCACCGGGTGGTTGTAACCGGGCCGAACCGGTTAAAGGGTTCCCCCCTTGTTTCTCCGGATGTCCGGGCGGGAATGGCGATGGTGATAGCTGCTTTATGCGCGGAAGGACAGAGTGAAATTAGCAATGTCTATCAGATAGAACGGGGTTATGAAGACATTGTTGGGCGGCTTCAGGGATTAGGCGCCCGGATTGAACAGGTTGAGAGATAAATCAGCACACAGATAAAAACGACCCCCTGAAATACCACAAGGAGTATCAGCGCGGCCCAGAATCCTGTAAGCAGAAGGAGATAGGTGGTGAGGACCTGGTTCAGATACTGGTAACCCATCACAAGGAACCGGACTACAAAGGGGTAGAGTGGGATACTGAGGATAGACAGGAGGGGAATTTTTCCACTCCTGATCCTTAGTGACCAACCAAGGGCGATTGCAAGGTAAGAAAAAATAAGAAAACTGAAAGGGTGAATAAGTCTCCTGAAAACTTCAATTCTAACCATTCGCGCTTCGTGACCAAAGGATTCAGCTATCTCCACTATTGACCAGAGTCCGGGGAGGTTCAGCTGCCTTACATAGTTGGTCTGGAGGGTCAGTTTCGGGATCTCCGTTACCGAGGGCCGGAGGAGTAAAAATCCAGCCAAATCCGGTCCTCTGGATCCCTTCAGATAGGTGGGTCCCCCGAATACCGATTGATCGGTTTCATCGATACTGGTCATGATGAGTCTTGTGGAAGTATCCCCGCCCTCTGGTGAGGGGACGAGCTTTCCAAAGGGGGCGGTGAGGTGATACTTAATTCTTCCCTGTTCATCAATCGCGATTGCCTCGATCCCCTCAACGAACCGGCCGTTCGGGATTTCGACAAATTTGTCGAAGTAAATTATCTCCGTGCAATCAATTGAGAGCTTATTCAGGAAAGCAATGTTCCGTATACCGGGTACCGGCCGCGTTTTTTCAATTTCCTGGGTGAAAAATGAAATCTTTGAAATTTTCTCAATACTCTTTGGCAGGTAAATATTGATATCCGGGTCATCAGGCGCCTGCTTCGCTAATTCCATGAAAATATAGTAGGCATCAATGGCTTCCTGGTCTGTGCCATTAAGCATATCGAAGGCTTTCATTTTTTTCTGATAAAAAAGTTTCTGCTCTATTTCCCCGGAATCAGGCTCCATGCTTTCTATTTTCTCAATGGCGTCCCGCGCGAGTTGTTTCGCGTCAGTCCTGGCAGGAGCGATTTTCACGGCAAGGGAGGCGTAATAATAGGCGGAAAAATAATCTTCCCTGTTTAAACATTCCTGAGCTTCCCGCAGATAATCCGCGGCATCTCTCTGGTCAAGGGTATGAAGGACTGTGCCTGTTTCTTCAGCTCCCTCCGTTTCTGAGGGATTTCCTTTTCGTAAATCTGAAAGCATCCTCTGAAAATCTTTATATTTATCCGCGTATACGGGATCCCCGGCTTCAGGATTGATAGCAAGGTACAGGTTGGCCAACCCAAGGGCTTTCTGATAATCTCCCGCGGCCCTCATTACTTCCGCCGCTTTCAGAGATCTCCGGGCCAGCTCGGTACGGTAGGTAAAATCTTCAAGATTCCGGTAGGTCCTTGGGAGGAGAAGTTCCGTTCCAAATGTGTAGAGAAGAGTGAGGAGGAGAATCAGGACAAGGGAACCGGAAACGATCCGGTGAAAGAGATCCGGGGAATTATCCGATTGTTCTACTCTTCGCGGAGAGAAAAACATCCCATAGCTCAACACTATGGCTGTACTGGTAACAGGGATAATCCATTCAATCCAATTCTTCAGCGAGTTGTTCATCACCCAGGAATTTCGAAAGGCGTGAAGCACTATTTTTTCTGGAAACGTAGTGAAAGAGAGGATGAGAAAGAAGATAAATGAAAGCGCCAGAGCCGTTAAGAGAAGAAGCAGGACCTTTGTTGTTTTAACCATGGAGTTCAGCCATCCGCTTTTTATTGTATGGAACAAAGAGAATATCCCAAATTGCCAGTAGTATTCCAAGGATCATGAAAACAGCGGCCGGGAGAAGTTCTGTTCTGACTGTTTTTGTAAAGGCGTGGGTAAACTCAGAGATTATCTCGCTGGAGAGTACCCGGTATAACAGAAAAATGAAGCGAAGAGAAAGGATGGTGAGCAGACTATTGAAAAGAGGCATCCGTGTTATCCACGCTAATCCCCAGCAGCTCATGGCGAAAAAGGAAATTGACAGGGATGCAAGGAAAAAAGAAGAAAGAGAAGTGGTTCTTAAGGAATCGAGATCACGGTTGAGCATATTTATATCTTCAAACAGATCTTTCAGTACCGCCGGCGGTTCAAGGAGAGGAGAAATTCCGGGTTTAAGGTCCCTGAAATCAAGCTCTCCATCGGTGGATGTTAACCGCCTGTTCTCCCAATCGATCTTTCCCCCGGCAGAAAGGTGAAAGACCGGAGTTTTCTCCGGATCAATGAGAAGTAACATTTCAATGTTCTCATTCGAGACATTTCCGGCATAAAGATATTTGCCATCGATTATGTGAATTCTTCCGGAGGAAAAGGGTTCAGGCGTCAAGGCTGAGCTGTTTTTCGTGATCTGCGCAAGGCTGTCAAATAGAATGCCCCCTCCGTAGAGCGCTCCGGCAGCAAGGAGGACCGGAAGCAGGAAAGACAGGATACGGTTGCCCGGACGCTTCAAGATTCGAAAGAAGAGCAGGAAAATACTTAATATCACTGAAACAGGCAGGGTTGACTTCATCGCTCTCAATCCAGTTGCCGCTATCCAGCCTGATGAGAGGCTTTCGGTCGGATGGTGGTAAATAGACCATTGGTGTAACAGGGTAAAGGTGGTAAGTACCAGAAATACTGAAACGAGAATAAGGATAAATATTAAAGAAAGCAGGAGTGAATCTTTCATTTCCACGAAATTCTACCATGCGGGAGCATTGAATGCAAGAATAATAACTCCTGTAGGTTCATGTAGGTTCATATAGGATAAATTAGTGAAATTCATTGAATATATTTAAGCCCTTCCTGGTACTATATTAAAGGTATGGAAAAGGAAATAATTCTGCGTGCCCAGATGGGCAGTGCTGCCGATTTCGGAAGGATCATGAATATATATAGTCCCAGGATCTATAACGCGGCCTATGGGTTTCTAAGGAATGTAGATGATGCCAGGGATGTATGTCAGGATGTGTTTATTCGTGCCTATAGATCTCTTGACCGATTTAACCCGGATCGTCCCCTCTACCCCTGGCTGCACCGGATTACCCGGAATTTTTGTATTAACAGGTCTTATCAAAAAGTGCGAGAGGGAGTATCCCTGCCGGAACAAGATATCCTGCCCGCGAAAGAAAGGACTCCGGAACACCAATTACTTCGGAAGCAGCAGGAGATTGCGGTTCGGGAGGCGGTTGATCGATTGCCTGAAAAACACCGGGAGATCGTCATCCTGAAACACTTCCAGGATTGCAGTTACGAGGAGATAGCAGAGATCCTTGAAATACCTATCGGGACGGTAATGTCCCGGTTGTATCATGCCCGGTTAAATCTCCGGAAAGCCCTTGAGGAGGTTGTCTCATGAATAGTGATGAGCTAAAGCTTAAAATCCAGGCTCTTGTAGATAATGAACTTTCTGAATCTGAAATACCGGAAGTTCTCGATGCTATCGAGAGCGATTACACCCTGCGAAAAGAATATCAGGAAATATTACAGCTTCAAGCCCGGATGAAAGGGGTTGATTATCCCCAACCTGAACCTGAGTGGTTTGAAAAGGGACTCGTGAATCCCGCGCGGAAGGGGATTTCCCTGTTAGGAAAGGTCCTTTTTCTCGGGTCCTATGTTCTTTTATTGGGATATGCTGTTTATTCCGCTCTTGTCGACCAGGGGGAACATCTGCTTATCCGTATTTCCATCGGCGGAATAACTCTTGGAATTCTTGTCTTGCTTGGTATTACAATTGGTGATAGGCTTAGGGAGAGAAAAACAGATAAGTACAAAGGAATAATTCGATGATTTTAGTAACATCCGATACAATTCCCAGCAAGAAAATTAAAAAAGTCCTTGGACTTGTCCGCGGCAATACCATCAGGGCCCGGCACATTGGCAAAGATATTATGGCGGGATTCAAGAATATGGTTGGCGGGGAGATTGCTGATTATACAAAGATGATGGCTGAATCCAGAGAGCAATCACTTGACCGGTTGATTGCTGATGCCGAGGCAATAGGTGCTAACGCGGTGGTAGCGCTCCGGTTTACAACTACCAGTATGATGCAGGGGGCCGCTGAGCTGCTTTGCTACGGCACTGCTGTAATTATTGAAGATCTATAGTTTTTAATATAGAGATTTCACTGGTAAATAAGGATTAACGCACAAGTTATCCACAAGGGTAATGTGTTCAAAATCGAAAAAGACATACTGATATTCTACTTTTGTATACATATTTATCATTCAAATTACATCACTATTGGTAAACAAGCTGTTAACTCTTTATGCTGTAAATAATTATAAAGAACAACTTAACATATATGAAGATGTTTTTCCATTATGCTGCCGGAATGACGGCAGTTGTTTGTTGCAAAGGTTGGATCAGGGGAAGTTATCCACAACTTATGTACAGAGATTGCAGGAAGAAAGGCGGTATCCCTCGTTTCTGGAGTTTTTCAGCAGCTCACCCTGACAGGTTTGGGGAAGAACCCCCCTGATTTTCCGTCGTATATGGGAAATATGAACATCTAAAGAGCGGGTCAATGGTTTTTTCCCTTCCCATACAACTATGTCAAGCGCCTCCCTGGGTACATAACTATCATGATGAACGAGTAAGAGGGTAAGGATCTTTTCTTCTTTTCCGGTCAG
>JAGLYY010000178.1 GCA_023131935.1 Spirochaetales bacterium
TCCAATGGGGTTTTTAGATAATCCCCGCAGCCAATCTGAAACGCTCTAGGAAGGGAAATCCCAGATCCATAGGCAATAACCGGAAGAAGGTGGAGCTTTCTTTTAAGAATTATCTCAGCCCATTCTATTGGAACTACGTAGATATCGTTAAGATATGCTGACAGGGGGAAATAAGAAAAGCGGAAGGATAGTAAATCCTGTCGCTTTTCTTGCCATGATAAGTGTCTTTGTAATGCCGTGTCACGGGTAACAAGATTGACCCGAACGCGTTTATCTCCGGAATCAGTTTTCCTCATCACCCTTCATGCGCTGTTTTAGATCTTCAAGAAGCAGCTCCGCTGAAGCGGCCCCCCCTTCTAGCGCCTTGAACTGCTGTTCAAGATCGGCATCGGCGGAGCTCATATCCCCAATTTCGGCAATCGCTTCGGCTTCCGCTTCGATTTTATCCACCTTTGCGGCCATCCTGTCGAAAGCTTCAAAGGCGGAGGTATTCGACAGGCCGGACATGGATGCTTGAATCTTCTTTTGGGCATTGGCTCGTTTTGCCCGTGCTATTAACAGGTTTTTCTTCCGCTGGGCCTCTTCTATTTTCATCTGCAGCTGCCGGAGGGCCCCTTTCAGTTGTTCTACCGATTGATGTTGAGACTCCCACTGCTCCCTGTACTGGGAGGCGGCGTTCTCATAGTCTTGTTTTCTAAGAAGGGCTTCTTTCGCGAGAGTATCCTTTCCTGCTCTGACGGCAAGTTTTGCCTTCCGGTCCCACTCAGACACCTGGCTTATTTGCTGGTTCATATGCCGTTCCAGCTTCTTCTCATCGGCAATCGCGGAGGCAACGCTTTTCTTTGATTCAATTAATTGCTGGTTCATGTCTATAATCAGCTGGTTAAGCATTTTTTCCGGATCTTCCGCCTTACTGATCATCTCATTAAGGTTCGATTTAACTACACGCTTAAATTTATCGAACAGTCCCATGAATAGACTCCTCTAACCTGAAATCTTCCGATACTTTGACAGTACGGTGTAATGTTGCGCGAGGGCGAGTCCGATGGCATCAAGAGAGGCCTGGAACTCCTCAAAATCCATTGTATCATAAACAAGAGTATCGAGGAGAATAACATCATCTCCATCGATCGCATAGGCCACATGGATCAGATCCGCCGCATTCAGGCGGAGCAGTTCCAGGAAAAAGGCTTCCCGGTTTTCTGTTGGAATATCCATTACCTTGACACGGAGAACGACGAGAGACTCGTCGGTAATTACAAAAACCCGCTCGAGACCTTCCTCGAAATCATTGATGAGCCAGGCGTTTTCATCGATCCCTTCGAAGGAGAGGCCAAGATTGATTAAGTATCCCTCTATTTTCGTGGTATTCACGTAAGGAAACCTCCTTGTGGTTACACTGTAGGAATGCTTTTTTTATATCTTGTTAACCGAGAAAGACCTGTCCGGAGTTATCAATTGCCAAAATAGTCTTGCATTCAGAACACCTGAACCGGCCCGCTCTTGTCGCCTTTAGTCTCTTTGAACAGATTGGACAATTAAATATTTTTGGAAAAACTTCCGTGCCTTTCCCTTTTCCTCCGGAGCTGAAGAAATCTACCGATTCATTCAAGTTATCTTTAATATTAAAGAATTGAGAAAACCCAAGAAGTTGGAAAACCTCGTACACTTTCGGTTGTATCTCAAGTAATACAAGATCCCCACCCCGGGGCTTTACGGCTTTCAGGAACGCTGTGAAAGAACCAATTCCCGTACTTGACACATAATTCAGGCCCGCGCAGTTGAAGATTAACCGGGTGAAACCAGCCTCAACCGCTTTTGTTACACGTTTCTGAAAGAAGTTACTGTTATACGTGTCGATGTAACCAGTAAGATAGAGTACAAGACACCCCTCTACAGCATCTATCTTTTGGAGCCTGATCTTTAAGCTGTCGTCCTTTTCTTCATCAAACCCGGAAACAATGTCATTATTGTTCATGTGACCTCTTTGAGGAGTACAATTAAAATACCTTACATTCCATGATAGTCAGCATATACATCTTTGTCAAATCGTCAAGGATTTCAAGGCACATTTTTTGCACTCGGTACAAAATTCGCTTTTCCAATAAGAACCGCCCCTGTTATTCTATCAAAGGGGAGGTTAATTTTCAACTTTTTTACGAAAAAAACTGTTTTTATCCTTATATTTTGATTTTCGGCTTTATAATACTGAATCTTGACCTCTACCCGGGAAGGTTCTAATATAGCTGTAAGAGGAAACCACGATGAAAAAACTTTTTGCCGGGATATTTCTTGTAATGATTCTGTTTCCTGTTAGCGCGGAAGATCATGAGGATTTCAGCGGTGTTGTTGATTTTACCGTTACCTTGAAAATCCTGAACTCCCCCTCTTTTCAAGAACTGGAACCCCAATCTGATCAGTATTTCATCCTGACGGGAGCGATTACCGAAAGGAGAGTTGTCAATTCCGATCCTGATGATCCGGAAGCCTTTGTCGGTGAGATTGAAATTGTTGACGGGGAGTGGTTTGGCCTTGAGAATGTAGTGATGTATCGCTGTATCATCCGGCTGAGTGGTAGTGAATTCAAGGATATGATCCCCGCGAGGCGAACACGGCGCCCTAAGCCTGAGGAAATTCCACTGAATACCCAGGTTTTAATTATTGGTAAATTGATAGGCTATCTGGAAGAAGGTTCGGTGAAAATCCCCATCATTGAAGGAATCAAACTCAGGATTCTGTAGATTATGCATTTCAATTAAAGAAAATGTGTCCGGGTTCGATTTTTTCCCCGTTGGATAATAATAACGCCCTTTCCACCACATTTCGTAATTCACGGATATTGCCGGGCCAGTCATGATCAACCAGTTTTCTCATAGCAGCGTCGTGAACGCACACCTTTCCCCCTCTCCTCTCCAGGAAGTGATGAACCAGGAAAAGAATATCCTCTTTTCTTTCCCGCAAGGAGGGTATATAAATCGGCAGGGTATTGATTCGATAATAGAGGTCTCGCCTGAATCCATCAGAAGGGGCATCTTCGGTGATATTCACATTCGTCGCGGAGATAATCCGGATATCCACAGTTATTTTTCGAGTTCCACCCACCTTGATAATTTCCTTGTCTTCAATGGCTCTCAGGATTTTCACCTGGGCGGAAATATGCATTTCCCCGATCTCATCGAGAAAAAGGGTCCCTCCATGGGCAAGCTCAAAACATCCCTGCCGTTTAACCGCGTCGGTAAAGGCCCCCTGTTCACTGCCGAAGAACTCCGATTCGATAAGGCTAACTGGAATCGCGGCACAATTTCTTGCTTGAAATGGTCCGTTTCTCCGGCTTGAAAAAGTATGGATCAGTTTTGCTACCAGTTCCTTACCGGTCCCGCTTTCTCCGGTAATCAACACTGGTAAATCAGAGGGGGCAAACAGTGTGATGAGCCGTTTTACCCTGGAAATTGCCGGACTTACCCCGACAAGGACCTCCATTTCCGGGTAGAAGTAAGGGGAGGGTTCAACGGCGCTTTCGATGCAGCTGGAAACAGCATTGTGAAGAGACCAGGAGATTTTTTCTGTGGTGTATGGTTTTTCTACGAAGTCAACAGCGCCGGTTCGGATCGATTCAACTACGATATCAGGATTTGAGAATCCCGAAAGCATGATCACCGGAGGGGAAAGGGGTTTTGAGGTGATCTTTTTCAAGATCTCAATCCCATTAATATCGGGAAGCTTTATATCCAGAAGGATTATATCGGGGTCTTCATTTTTTATTTTATCGATTCCCTCCTTCCCGGTGCTCGCGCTAATGAGTGTATATTCCTTGAGAAGGATGCGCAGGATTCGATGATGACGATAATCATCATCAATAAGCAGAACTTTTAACATATTGGGGACAACTTTAACTTGCTTTGTTCATTAAATCAAGAAAAATTTTTATGTTGCTCCATGGATTTATAGTGTACTATCTTTCCAGTATGCTTGACTTGAAAGTTCTTATCCGGTTTTTCGATTCCGGTTATATACTGAAGTTTTTCCTGCTTATACTTCTCTTTTCCCTGGTCCCGCTCGGGGAATTGTATCTTGTTTTTATGGTTGGTGATCTCCTTGGCAGATACCTGACCCTTGCAGCAGCTGCCGTTACGGGACTTGCCGGATTGCTCGTGGTGTATGGAAGCGCGAAGACTGCTTTGCGGGAGGTAAAAAAACAGGTTCGGGAGGGTGTTTATCCAACCGGAGAACTCTCTCTCTTTGCCGGAACGATCATTCAGGCATTGTTCCTTCTTACCCCTGGTTTCTTTACCGATTTTCTTGGCATATTGCTTTTATGGCGGCGGGTACGATTCTTTACAGGCAAAATCATCACAAGGAAAATGGAGAATCAGCTGAAGGAGATCTACGAATATCTCAGGCTCTATGACCTTTGATATTATAAACCACCGATCCTGTAGACTACGAGAAGCAGGATATACCAGAGATAGGAGAACAGCCGGAAGATCCTCCAGGGATGGGAGAAGAAGCCCGGGACCCAATCGAAACCGCGCTCCCACTGTGTCCGGGACGGACGCTGTTTTTTTCCGGAAAAAATATCGAAAACATTACCGCAATAGAGTGAAATTCCGAGGCTGAAATCATCCTGATGCTGCTGCATCCAGAGATCTTTTCCGGGGAGTCCTTTTGCCGCCAGCAGGAGGGAGGGGGCCGCTTTGCGGATAGCCAGAATGATGTTATGTTCCGACTGTTTTTTAAAAAACCCCCCATGTCGGCCAACAATGTTCAATCCGGGGAAACTGGTCCGGAGATTGCCTGTTATCCGCTGCAGAGCTTCAGGTTTTGATCCCAGCAGGTAGAGGGATTTACTCTGTTTGTCCAGGGCCCCAAGGAGTTTTATTACAAAATCAAAGGGCATATACCGAACAGGTTCCGGATGTTTCAGGAACCGTGCTCCCTGAAGTATTCCCCTTGAAATGGGGATAACCAGGGAGGCATTCAGGATGGTTTTTCTGTAATTATTGTTTCTCCTGGCTTTCATCAGATCTTTAAGAGTGATAAGGACAATCTGATGTCTGTCCTTATCTTCAAGCAGATTTTTTACTGTTTCATCGATATGTTCTTGGGGAAGAATGTCCACGGGAATACCCAGGACGGAAATGCGTGCTACTGAACGCTCCATGATTGTCTCTCCAGGAGTAGAATTTGTACCGCCCCCAATACGTAAAGGGCTGCTGTTTCAGTCCGGAGAATCTTTTCTCCAAGATAAACCGGATGAAATCCAATCTGTGAAAGCAGATCGATCTCTTCACGGGATAAGCCGCCTTCAGGTCCAATCAGGATGGCTATCTCCCGGGGATAATCTGCAAGATAATGGTGAAGACTATTATTTTCAAGGGGGTCCTGATGAAAAAAGAGGGACAATGTGCCCGGACTTAACAGATTTTCGATTTTTTTCATGGCAACAGGCGCCGAAATCTCAGGCAGTATCGGGGACCCGCTCTGCTGACACGCTTCCCGGCTTATCCGAAGCCAACGATCCCGTTTCCGGTGTCTATCTTCTTCGGAGAGGACCGGTACGCTGTGTTCACTTGAGAGCGGTATGATCCTTTCAACACCTGCTTCAGTTGCCTGCCGGATTATGAGGTCCATCTTTTTCCCTTTTGGCAAGCATTGAAACAATGTTATTGATGGTGCCTGTTTTTTCCCGGGTTCATTTTGTTTTTTCATCCGTGGAGAGATCTTCACCTGGCAGGCCGATTTTGAAATTTCTTTTATGGTGATGATGCAGGGGACCCCCGATCTGTCAGTCCCGGAGAATTGGTCCCCAACATTTTTTCGTAATACCCGGGCGATGTAATGGTAATCCCTGCCGGTGAGGGGGGCTGTTTCCTCACCGGTTTCAGGGGTAAATACTCCTTCAGGCAGTATGAATTGTCTCACTGGATCTGTACATAAACCTTTCGGTTACGGGGACCATCAAATTCGCAGAGAAAAATTCCCTGCCAGGTACCCAGAAGCAGCCGGCCGTCTGAGATCGGAATAGATGAATTCGATCCCATCAGGCTTGTTTTGATATGGGCGGCGGAATTCCCCTCGGCATGAAGGTATTCATCATGAAGGGGAACGATTTTACCAAGCTCTTTCAGGATGTCTCTCTCAACATCCGGGTCCGCCGCCTCGTTTATCGTGATTCCGCAGGTTGTGTGGGGGACATAGATGGTACAAATCCCCTCTTGTATCCCGCTTTCCTGTACTATCCGTTTTATCCTTTGAGTAATATTTATAAATTCAATCGGTTTCCCCGTTGCAACCCTGAGGGTTGTGGCAGGCATACTAAAAATCTCCCTTTTCGATGATATTCACCGCTTCCTGGAGAATGGTGTCAAATTCAAGATCATAGATGGGGGGGAAATCAAGTTTCCTGTTATAGTCCTCACGGATAAGTTTCCTCACTATCTTTTCGGGCAGAATGATGTTGTCCTCTTCAAGGCCTTTTATAAAGTTACGGATGTCTCTTTCAGACATTTCCTGGTGGGATTCGACGAAGTTTATAATCCGATGTTCTTCGAGAAGACGCTGATAAGCTTCATTTTCTTCGTCGGTATACTCCTCTTTTTCGACTATTCTGTCGGGTTCAATACCGATTTTATCGATGTTAACACCGCTCGGGGTGAAATACCGGGACATGGTCATTTTAAATCCTCCATCCCCAAGGCGCCGAATCTGTTGTACCGACCCTTTTCCAAAGGAAGTTTGACCCACTAACAGGGCCCTTCCCGTATCCTTGAGAGCACCTGCCAGGATTTCTGAAGCTGACGCGGATCCTTTATCGATGAGCACAATGATGGGCAGGTTTTCCGGAATGAGGACTTGCCGTTTCGCGGAAAAAACCGTGTTTTCTGAGGGGATCCTTGATCGGGTGCTGACTATCGTCCCGGACTTGAGGAAAAAATCTACAATATCAACTACCGAATCCAGGCGCCCACCGGGATTCTGTCTTAAATCTATGATAAGGGAGGTGTAATCATGATCCTGAAAATCCTCTATTGCCTCTTTCACCCTGTCGTCGGTAAAGGGGGTAAATTGGATGATTCTGAGGTAGCCTATCCCTCCGGGCATCATTGCGTGGCGTACGGTTGGGACCTCAATAATTGCCCGGGTGATGGTAACATCGAAGGTAAGTTTTTCTCCCCGCAGGATAGTGACTACCACATCGGTACCGGCTACTCCGCGAAGTGTATCTACTACCTCGTCGCTCGACATATCTTCAGTGGATTCATCGTCGATAGCGATAATGAGGTCGCCGGCGTGGATCCCTGCCCTGTAAGCCGGGGTCCCCTCAATTGGGGCGATTACTTCAACGAAGACCCCTCCCCGGTGGCCGGGGCGTGTGTCATCGGGGATCTGTTTGGATATGTATAAACCCACTCCTCCAAAATTCCCGGTAGTGGTATCCGACAGATCATCCATGTCGTTGGCGGTTAAGTAGTAGGAATAGGGATCGTCAAGGCTTTCGAATAATCCGATGAGGGCTCCTTCAAGAAGTTGTTCCGCGGGCACATTCTCAACGTAGTTATCGTGAATGAACCGGAATACCTCATCAAAAACCTGTAAATATTCGTACGTGTCGTCATAACCCGGGGAGGATTGAGCTATTACCGAGGGGGTAATAGCGATAAATCCAATACCGAGCAGAAGGACAACCGTTATAGTTATCCAGATAAATCTTTCTCGAATGTTCATGCTTTTCTCCGTAGTATTGTCCTTTATCCTCAATTATTAGCAGGTTTTCCAAGAAAAGTTAACCCTGGTACTATGATATCCCTCCCAAAGCCCTCCGACAACATTGTCAGAGAGGAAAAGTCGCAAAGGCAATCAGATATTTTCTCTCTTTTTCTCAAGCACCATCTTGACCTGTCATACAATGAAAAACTACATTTCTATTATGCGTGTACAACGTGGTTTATTGTTTCTCGGGGGAATCTGGGAACTGATCCGAATGCCTCTTCTTTTCCTTCCTCTCCTGCTTGTCCTTAATCCCTCTTTTCATTTGACAACGAATCTCGCTTTGATCTGGCTTGGAGGTCCCCAGATCTTCATTGCCGCAGGATTTATCCTGCTTTTTTTCTATCCTGATAGGTACGGGGGCTTTGCCAAACTCCTTGCGGTGGGGAAAATCCTGCAGGTGGTAACCGGTTTCGGTTATTTTCTCGCGAAATCCGGAATAATTCCCCTGTCTTCCAGGACTGATCCTGAAGACCTTCGTCAGCTACTTGTTCCCCTTTTCATATCCATTGTAGATTTGATTTTCTTTTTCTTTCTGCTATCATATAAGCAGCCTGCCAGCCATGACCATGCCAGAGCCGAGCTTCCAGGTTTTCAGGAAACCCTGATTGAGGAGGAATAGATGCACATCCTGCCTATCGCAAGTGGAAAGGGCGGTGTTGGCAAATCACTTATTGCCGCGAATCTTTCCATTGCTCTTGCTCAGTCCGGAAAAAAAGTGGTACTCGCGGACCTTGATCTTGGCGCTTCCAACCTGCACCAAATCCTTGGGCTTGGGGCCTTAAAAGAGGGAATCGGGACATTCCTGGCAAATGAAAAGGGGGAAATATCCGATTACCTCGTTAACACTAATTATGATAATCTTCTTTTTCTTCCGGGGGACGCGGAGATACCGGGAGTCGCGAACCTTAAAGCCGGGCAGAAAAATCTCATTATGAAGCGGTTCCTTCAACTGGATACGGAATACCTCATCATAGATTTAGGGGCCGGATCCAGTTACAATACCGTCGACTTTTTTCTCTCTTCCGGTCACGGTATTATTGTTACAAAACCCACCTTAACAGCTACCCTGAATGCCTACCTGTTCCTGAAGAATTCTGTTTTCAGGATCATGATGAACTCCTTCCACAAGGGAACGAAAGCAAGGGAGCGTTTTAATGAGCTGATGCACGATAGCACCTCCATCCAGAAGGTGTATATTCCCAGACTTGTGGCGGAAATATCAAAATTTGATCCTGAATCCTATGCCAATTTCCGGGAAAAAATAGGAATGTTTCATCCCAGACTCATTCTCAACATGCTTGAGGATCCCCGCGACAGCGGGAAGGCGGGAAAAATCCGGCGTTCCTGCCGGGAATACCTGGATATCGATATGGAACATCTTGGGATTATTTACAGGGACCATCTGCAGGATATTGCTTTAAACTCCCGGCTGCCGATTATTGCCTATAAGCCCCAGGCGATTTTATCCCAGGCGATTTACCGGATTGCGGATAAAATTATTAATATTTCGGATGAGGATGCCGGATTTCTTACTCTCCAGGAACTGGATGAATCCTACCAGACTGCCGACCTGGAGGCGGAAGTTGATTATCAGGTAAGGGTCCATGATCTGGAGAATCTACTGCATAGCGGCGCTCTTACCAGGGGGGATCTCATTGAGACAGTAAAAACTCAGCAGTTTGAAATCAATTCTCTTAAAAGGGAGAACCAGCTTATTAAGTCAAAGCTTCTGAAAGCCGCAGAAGAAGGTTTCAGGGTGTAACATGGCAACTGAACGTCGAGGTAAAGTTACCATTCTTGCCGATGAGGCGGGCCTTGCAGCCGAATTGTATTTTTATCCTGAAGATGAAGGGGACGTTGTTACAATAGAGGTAATTCAGCAGGCCCTGTCTGAAAAAAATATCTCAACAGGATTTTCCCCGGGGGACCTCGAAAAAGCGTTAGAACTCATTAGCAAATCCGGGAGTGAGGGGACAAAACTCATTATCGCGAAGGGGACCCCACCTGAGGAGGCGGCGGTTTTTGAATGGAAGGAGCTTGAGGTTCCTGGGTCTATGAAGGATGATTCTGAGGCAATCCTTAAATCTGCCCCTCCGGTCCTGGTTTTCCGGGAATGGGATGAGAAAATCCCGACACAAAAGAAAGTAGTAAAAAAAGGAAAACCCCCCTTTGCGCGGAGAAAGGAAGAGACCGTTACCGTTATGGAGAAGGTTACCCAACGGGAGGCGGTGGAGGTTGATACTAAGATTCTTGGTACCGGGTTAGTCGCTAAGGGAGACATCCTTGTTTCAATCGAACCGGGAAAACCGGGGAAACTTGGGAAAAATATCTTCGGTAAACCGATTCTCCCTAAACTCCAAGTGGAGGAAGCGATCTTTTTGGGAGAGGGGGTAATTCGGGAGGGGTCGACGATCAAGGCTACACGGCGCGGTTTCATGCGTCGGGGGAACAACTGGGTGGAGGTTATCAGTTTCCAACATCATGAGTGGACTGTAATTCTTTCCCGAGATAAGAGTACTGTTTTTTTTAATTTCACCCCGGGAGATCGGGATGGAAAGGCCCCGAAAGCTTCTGAGGTTCTCGATGAAGCGGTTGCCCTTGGGGTGAGAAAGGAATCCCTGCTCTCTGAGAAAGCGCTTCGGAAGATCATCAATCAAGCCGTTTCCAGTGGAACACCCCTGCCGTGCATATCGATTTCCCGGAATTCAGATGCCATTTTTAATATCGAGATTGATGAACGCAATATGAAAGCCACCCTTCATGTCCTTAAGGGACAGGGGGAGGGAAAGCCCCTGTCTCTGAAAGATCTGGGTAATGCTATAAAGCAGAGTGGTTTTAAGGGGATGAACTTTGCGAAGATAAAGGAGGATATCCTTACCTTTTACTGTTCGCATGACATGGAGCTGAGAGATTATCCGCTTGCCCAGGGGAAGGAACCTCAAACAGGAGAAACGAAAACTTTAAAATTTACCATTGATCTTTTGGATCCAAAAATAACAGGAACCATAATAGCGCGGTGTTCATCGGTAGGGAAAGGTGCTGATATCCCTTCCCTCGAGGAATTTCCTATAAGTGATGCTGAAGATATGGCTTTTGTGGCAGTCGATACAACCCTTGCCCAATTAGAGGGGGAAGGAAAACCTGAACCCGGGTATGATATCTTTGGCAAACCTGTTGAAGTCACACCTGATCAAACTCAGGATGTCAGACTCCTGGAGAATCTCTACAAAGATGGAAACTCCATTGTCGCAAAGAGTGACGGCGTTCTCGAGGTTTTTACCAAAGATGGGATCCGGGTATTACGGGTCAGAAAGCACCGTGATTGTGAGGTAAGTATCCGGCTTTCTGATGACAAGATGATGGCCCAGCTTATGCTTTTCGCGGCGGAGGGGACCGGAGAGCCCCTCACCCTGGAGATGGTAAGTGAGAAAATCAAGGAAGCAGGGGTCGTTAAGGGACTCAACAGTACCGCTATTACCCATGCCTTCGAAGAGGCGAAGGAAACAGGCAAGAGCAATGAAGTTATTATTGCCATGGGCAATCCGCCGCAAAACGCGGGAATGAGCCGAATAGATTTTAAAATCGATCTTGCAACGGGAGATGCTGTAGTAATAAACGGTTCCGGCAAGGCGGATTTCCGTAAACAGGACCGTATTACCCCGGTAAAGAAGGACGAAGTTATCGCGGAGATTTTGACCCCTGAGGTAAAACCTCTTGACGGATGGGATGTTCAGGGTAATGCCCTGAAGGCTTCCGCGGCTCCGCCCCTGACGCTGCAGATCGGGAATAACATCCGCAAGGAAGAACGGGAGCCGGGCATAATAAGTCTTATCGCGGATAAAAACGGTGAATTGATCTATGACGAAAGGAAGATAGAGGTCCGGGATGCTCATCTCGTAAAGGGCGATATTGATATGTCCCAGGGTAATGTGAAGTTTTCCGGATCTGTTCAAATAACCGGAACAGTACGCAGCGGTTTTTCGGTATTTTCCGGGGGAGATATCATGATCGGTGAGGGTGTTGAATGTGCCCTTCTTTCGGCAGAGGGATCGATCAGTATCAAACAGGGGATTATTGGTGCTGGAAAAGCGGTCCTCCGGGCAAAGGAAAATGTAGAGTTCGCCTTTGCCGAACAAACAACGGTCCTTGCTGTGGGAGATGTGAACATTCAGAACAGCGCCTTAAAATGTGATATCAAATGCAACGGGCTCTTAACCTTGCAAAGTGAGAAGGGAAATCTGCTAGGAGGCTCTGTAAGGAGCAGGGGAGGCCTCAAAGCAATGAACATCGGTTCAGAAAAAGGGATCGAAACCCGGATTAGCTTTGGCCAGAATTATCTTATTGCCGATCAAATTGAAGCGGAAGAACGGGAAATTCAAAAAATCAGAGATCACATTCTGAAACTGGATTCCATGATGCGGCAGCTCGAACGGGATGGGGACCGGAGACGTCTTTCACTCGCGCGGCAGACCAAACTGAAATACATGAAGATTATTGAAAAAAGAAGCGTTCGGTTGTTTTCTTTAAGGGAAAATTTCGAGGAACACCACGCGAGCGAAATCGTTGTACGGGGGACAATCTTTCCGGGGGTGGTAATAGAGAGCCATGGGCGGTTCTATGAGGTTGACAAACCGAAGAAACATATTACCATCACATTCAACAGCGAAACAGGACATATTGAAGAAACGGAAGTGGAACGTTCCAAATAATTTACATGGAGATTTAACATGTTAGGGTTTATACATTTCCCCTCCTGGCTAAGGCCGGAGATCATCCCGGGGTTACCCATACGGTGGTATGGCATCATGTATCTGGTTGCCTTTGCCGTTGCCTTTTTCCTTACCAGATACCAGATTCGGGAACGGAAGATGAATGTTGCGAGTGACGATGTGATAAATCTGTTTTTCTGGGGTATCATTGGACTCCTTCTAGGGGCCAGGATTTTTTCTACCCTTATCTATGATCAATCTGGTGATTACTGGCGACAGCCCTGGCTTATTTTCTGGCCATTCAGCCAGGGACGATTTGTTGGTTTTCAGGGGTTGTCTTACCATGGCGGCCTGTTCGGCATCATTGTTGCCTCCTTGATTTATCTGCGGATCCGTAAGATGGACTTCTGGGATTGGGCGGATATGGTAGGGATCAGCGCGCCCCTTGGGTATACTTTCGGAAGGCTCGGCAATTTCATCAACGCGGAGCTTTATGGCAGGGTTACCTCTTCCGGCTGGGGAATGTTGTTTCCCCACGCTGAAAGAGTTCCGGCGAACAATTTCGCGGTGGAGGAGATCGCCCGGGAAACGGGGATTGAAATTACCGGCCCCCTGGTAAACCTTCCCAGGCATCCTTCCCAACTCTATGAAGCCTTTTTTGAGGGGATCTTCCTCTGGGCGGTGTTGTGGTTTGTGTTCAGAAAACGGCGGAAATTCAAGGGACAGCTCGTTTCCCTCTATGTGATCGGATATGGGATTGTACGATTTTTCATTGAATATTTTCGGGAACCCGACGCAGGGCTGAACTTCCCCATTCACCTCTCTTTAGTGGACAATCCCAGGTATCTGCTTCTTACCCCCTGGAACTTTACTATGGGGCAGGTCCTTTGCGCCATAATGATTGTTGTAGGGGTTTTGATGTATTTTCTCCTGCGGCATAAGGACTTTCGGGAGCAGAAGATAGAGGCGAATGGGAAGAAAAAGAAAGTCGGCCGGAAATTGAGGAAGCGGATTGGTAATGGAAACCACTAAACTTATTAAGGGATTCCCCTATAGGAAAAGTCAGGCAATCCCGATGGCGTGATTCTTCAATCTCCCGGATCATAGTGCTGGATACAAGGAAAGGAGAAGTGAAGCATGCCGGCATATCAACCGAATGAACGAACCCCCGATCTTGAATCAATACAGAATGATTATTTTGAGACCGACCCATTATCCCTCTATTTGAAACAGATATCAAATTACCCCCTGCTTTCGAAAGCGGAGGAGCTTAAAATGGGTGAAACTATCAAACGGTGCAAGGAAAGCCTGGAGCAATTGGGAAAAGCCCGATCATCCGGGGAGCTTGATAAGGAACCCTGGATCCGGCAGAGTGAAATGCTGAAGCAAGAGCTTGATGAGAACCGGAGCCGGATGATTACTTCCAACCTTCGGCTTGTAGTTTCAATCGCGAAGAAATATCAGCACCGGGGATTGAGTCTCCTGGATCTGATCAACGAAGGGAACATCGGTCTTATTGAAGCAGTTGAGCGGTTCGATTATACCAAGGGTTGTAAATTCTCAACCTACGGTACCTGGTGGATACAGCAATCGGTTATCAAATCCCTTGCTGATAAAGGCAGAACGATCCGAATTCCTATCCACGTCCTGAACACCATTCGAAAGTGTTTTTCAGTATCCAAATATCTGACCCAGCAGTTAAGCCGGGATCCCAGCAGCTCAGAAATTGCCGACTACATGGATATGCCTGAAGCTAAAGTAAAACGGTTTATGCGTCTCTCCGGCGAAATCGCTTCCCTGGATACCACCGTCGATGACGAGAATATAACCAGTCTCTCAGATCTTATTTCCAACGAAGATTATACCGAACCCTTCGAAGTTGTATTTGAATCAACATTGCAGGACATCCTTGACAAATCCTTACGTTTGATTTCCCCTCGGGAGATGAAAATTATTCAGCTCCGGTTCGGTCTTGCTGGCGAGGGTCCCCTTACACTGGAAGAAATAGGAAAGATCCTTGGGATTACACGGGAAAGGGTTCGGCAGATCCAGAATAAAGCGATCTCAAAGCTGAGCAGCTTCAGTGTGATTCGGGATTTGCAGGACGTGGTCTAGGA
>JAGLYY010000179.1 GCA_023131935.1 Spirochaetales bacterium
GTCATGGCCTTCCTCCTTTTCAACAACGCTGCTTATATAAGCCATGAGTTCTGAGAGAGGAACCCGACCCGCTGCCTTCGGGGCGATTTTTCCCATTATCCACCGGATTTTCGCTCCGGGATCTTTTTTGTTCGGGGTAAAAGCCTTTATCAATTCTTCGATCTCTCCGGATACCTCCTCGATAGTAAGCTGGGGAAAGTCCGTACTAAGTTGATCGCTCCCACCCCATGAGTTTTTTGCCGCCCGGGGGATAAGAAGTTTAAGTAACTCATGTGATTCATTTGATTTATGCTGCTCTTCAGTGCGAACCCGTTCTTTTACCATCTGACAGATGAGGAGCAGTTTATCGATAGTGAAATTGGCATAAGCGCGGTTCACCCCTTTAAAAATATTTCCAATGAGAACTGCGCTGTATCGTATGGTGAATCCAAACTTTTCAGAGAGTTCCCGAAGCAGGGGGAATAAATTCCTTCGCTGAATAAAGTGATGAAGATCCTGGGGAACCTTCGAATCAGTAAGAACCGCCGTCTGTTCGGCAGGTGTTGGAGGAAGATTTTTCCCGGTTTCAATAATCAGATCTTCCGGCAGCGGGATGGGCGCGGAATCTGTATCGGGATACATCCTGTCGGGACCGGGAAGGACCCGTTCAAAAATTGTTGTTCCATCCGGCAGGGCTTTCCTGGTTTCCTCCGGGACACCGGTAAAAGCCATCCGGCACCTTTCCCCGATGGTTTCTAAAGCGGTTTGCACATCCTCTTTCGGGGCAAGAAAAAGGATCTGCGCGTCCTCCGGTCCCGGATTGAGGATTTTTCGGAGTTCCTGGAGCAGCTCCTCCGGGATACCTTTCGGAATAAACCTACCATCTTCTCCCATATCCCCCTCCATCGCCTCACTGTGAAGGAGATTAGGTTGTCCAAGGCATGGGATCACCTTCAGACGGCCACTGATTTCGTTAATAAAAGCTTGGCCCGGCTGAGTGAAGTATGAGAGAATCCCCTCGAATCCGGGCAGGTTCACCCCAATGAGCTCTCCCTCCGGGTCTCTTCTTAACCCGTAGGCATTGCCCTTTAGTTTTGTATGGGTGATCTCCCACCTGTCAGGATCCGGGACTTTAGTAGAAAGTTTGTCCCGTATTTGAAGGAGTGCCCATTGTCTGAAAGCCTCATTATGGGTAAGCCGGGGGATCCATTTCGTGTGGGCCACCCCTTTTATTTCAATCCTGGTGCCCCCGGTGACACTTACGTTCACGTCCTGCCGTGCGGCACCGATCCCTGTTCGGACCCTGCATGAGCTTCTGGCAAGGTAGCGCAGGTATTGGCCTGCTTCTTCCGCCTCGAAAGGGGTAACCATATCGGGATAGGTGACCATTTCAATCAAGGGAATACCCAGCCTGTCGGTGGCATATACCCTGTCATGTCCAATATCCGAGACTTCGCGACAGGAATCCTCTTCAAGACTCATCTGGATGATCCTGATTTTTTTCTCCGGCAGGTCGATCTCTCCTTCGAGCCCGATAATGGCAGTTCGTTGAAAACCTGTGGGGATACTGCCATCCAGATATTGTTTTCTGATGATGTGAACTTCCCCTACAATGTTGAGTTTAAGCATATGGGCGATTTCTAAGGAAAACCGGAGGGCCTCACGATTCAGAGGGAACGGGGGAGTATCATCTATATCATAAGTACAGGCTGTTTCATTCTTGATCCGATAGTAAATATTCTTCCGGGTTTTAAACTCCATCAAAGCCGTACCGTCATATTCCCCCAATTCACTTAATGTAGGGCGCATATGCCGCAGAATTTCAGCATTGTAATCTTCAAAATCATGATAAACACCTGCGGGACATCTGCAGAATAGTTTTTCTCTTGTTGCGAGCTGCTGGTGGATCTCCAGACCGCATTTAAAACCAAGATTTTTATATGTTTCCGGAGTTGCTTGATCTATGGGCACATAAGTGACTGCTTCTTTCGTTTTGAGGTGGTGTCGGGCATAGTGGGAGCTCATCAATTCCTCCTGTATATTTTCCCCATATTGTTGCATGGTTTCTTTAAATTTGAAATGGGAATCTTACCACAGAGCAAATCTCTACATCCTCTGTGGCCCATCTTCTGCCATGGTTGCAAAGATAGGTGCTCCATGCTACAATTATTTCAATAATAGAAATATCGTTGCAAATAACGAAAATCGGGGTAGCAGGTGAGTCAATCGGTACAGAGGGCTTTTGAGATAATAAGAAAGATAGCTGATCACCAGGGGGAACACACCTTAAGTGATTTGAGCCGCATTCTGCAAATGAATAAAACAACAACGTTCCGATATCTTGATTCTCTCGAAAAGCTTGATATCCTTGAGAGGCGGAGAAATACCTACTTCCTCGGGATCGGTCTCTTTGAGCTTGGCGCAAAGGTTGACGCGAAAACCTCTATTGTTAACAGCATTCATCCCATCCTCGAAGATCTTTGCCTCAGAATGAATGAAACGGTAAACCTTGCCCGGCTTTCCGGAGACCAGGCAACATACCTCGACAAGGTGGAGAGTACACGGGGGATGCAGATGAAGGCAACGGTGGGAGACAAACTTCCCCTTTACTGCACTGGTGTCGGTAAGGCGATATTATCAATACTCCCGCCGGAGCAGAGCAATCAACTTGTCAAGAATATAGAGCTGAAAGCGATAACAAGCCATACTCTGACGGACAGAGGGGCACTGAAACAGGCCCTTGATGATATTCGCAACAATGGTTTCAGTATTGATGACGAGGAATATGAATTTGGGCTCACCTGTGTAGCGGTGCCTCTGCGCCTTGAAAAATACAACTTCTTCGGGGCCATCAGCCTTTCAGGTCAAACGGTACGGTTTTCCGAAGAAGATATATCCCGGATGGTAGAGGCACTGAAAACCGCTCGACAGAGGATTCTCGCTGTTTTTGAATAATCAATCCTTCGATTAATCTGCCGTTTCAGAGAGGGACCATTAACATTCAGTTCCAGAGCAGTGAAAGATCTGTTTCCATGTCAAAATACTGACATTTCTGCATATTAAATTTCAATTTAATTTTGTTTCCTGCCTTCAGATTTGTGGTGGGATCAACAAGAAAATGGATCTGCATATCTCCCACTTTACAAACAATCAGATCGTCACGTCCCATTGGTTCAACGAAGAGAATCTCGGTATCAAAACCTTCTTTCTCATCAATTAGGATATCCTGAGGTCGTATTCCCATTCTGACATTACCATTTACTACCTTTTTCGGTCTCCTTACATCAGGTATCTCGATCTTTACATCGCCAATTATCGCGTAAAGCTTTCCATTTTCACTTTTGATCTCCGCAACAAAGAGGTTCATCGGTGGATTTCCGATGAATTCGGCAATAAAGAGGGTCTTTGGCCGGTCATGAAGACTTTCCGGGTCGGTAAATGCCTGAAGGACACCATTTTTTATTACCGCTATCCTGTCCGCCATGGTAAGTGCCTCGATCTGGTCATGAGTAACATAAATACTGGTAATACCCAGTTCCCTTTGCAGCCTCTTTATTTCAGACCGCATTGAGATACGCAAGCGGGCGTCAAGGTTGGAAAGGGGTTCATCGAAGAGGAGGAGCTTGGGTTTTTTGATTAGAGCACGTCCCAGTGCGACCCTCTGCTGCTGCCCCCCCGAAAGCTGTCCGGGTTTCCTGTTCAGGAGATGCCCGATCCCCATCAGATCGGCAATTCGCTGGGCCTCTCTTTTCATTTCTTCTTTAGGCCTCTTTTTCAGCCGGAGAGGATAGCTGAGGTTCTGATATACCGACATGTGAGGATAAAGGGCATAGCTTTGAAATACCATCCCAATCTCTCTATCCTTTGGTGGAAGATCATTCACTTTCCTGTCATCAAAGATAATGTCACCATCCGATGGTTTGTAGATCCCGGCAATCATGAGAAGTGTTGTTGTTTTTCCACACCCTGAAGGGCCGAGAAATGCCACAAACTCACCATCTTTTATATCCAGATTTACCTTGTCAACGGCTGTCACACTGCCAAATTTCTTTACAAGGTTGTTAATAGTAATCGTCATTTCTACTCTCCATTGTTATGATGAACCTTTTACCCCGCCCGCAAAGATGCTTAAGAGGTATTTCTGGGTGAAAATGTAAAATACCAGAACAGGCAGCAGCTGAAAAAGTCCGACTGCGGCTACCATGCTGTAGTTTGTAGGTGCAGTTTCTGAAAGAAGGTTGTTAAGGTATGTGGCAACTGTTGCTTTGTTTGCATTCACCATAAAAGAATATGGAATGATGAATGATCCCCATCCTTGAATGAATGAAAAGATGGAAAGGGCGGCAATTCCAGGTTTGATCTGGGGAATCATTATTTCCCGCCAGGTTCTGAATCTTGAACAGCCGTCGATTAGTGAAGCCCTTTCCATGTCCCAGGAAACATTATCGAAGAACCCCTTCATCAACCAGATTCCCAGGGGAAGCTGCAAAGCCATGCTTACAAGGATTACTCCTCCCAGGGTGTTGTATCCAAACCCCCCTATGATGGGAAGCCCCCTTCCAAGGATTGGAATCCCGGAGATCCATTTGAGGACAAAATAAATGGCTATAAGAAGGGTTACCGTCGGAAAAGCATGAAGAATCAGCGTCATTGAAAGAAATGCTTTTCTGCCTGGAAATTTTATTCTCGAAAGCGCGTAACCTGCCATCATGGAAACAACCACAACCCCAAGGGTCAATCCTATGGCAAGGATCGTGGTATTAAAAGTTACCAGCCATATTTCCGGTTCAAATATAAAATTCCAGTTGGAAAGTGTTAATCCTCCGAAATTCCCCGCTCTGTCCACCGGCATCAAACCGTGGGTCTTGGTAGAAAAGGTGGAAATGATTATCCAGGAGTACCCGACAATTATGGGCAGGGTTATTATTATCAGAAGCAGGTAAGGGACGATTTTGGAAAATACTGTTTTTGGTTTCATATTATACCTCCCCTATAGAGTCTCAATTTTAGGGTCCTGGACGAGTTCATCAAACTTGAAATAGCGCATATACACAAAGGCCATAACGATCCCGATCGTTACGAGTATCGCGGCCAGGGCCGTTCCGAAACCCCATTGCAGGTTGCCAGAATAACTGCTTAATGCTTTATGATAAGCCCAGAGAGCCCAGACCTCCGTGTTATAAGCACCGTCGGTTAGAATCATAATCTGCTCGAAGGAGGTCATCAGAGACAGAGTCTGAAAAGTCGTAACAAACAAAAGGGGCCATCTGAGATGGGGAATTATCACATACCTGACCCTCTGCCAGTAGGTCGACCCATCCACCAGAGAAGCCATCATCAAATCCTGGGAAATAGATTCAATGGCGGAGGAAAAGAGGATCATCCCAAATGATGCGCCAATGAAACCGTTAACCAGCACTATGAAAAGGAAGGGCGCCGCGGGGATCCAGTTCTGAGGATCCAGACCAAGCGGAATTATTATCAGCTGATTCAGGATGCCATAAGGCGCGTCCGCACCTATCCATCGCCACATCATCACGTATACAACTACCGGGGTAATGCGGGGCAGGAGCCACAATGCTCTGAACAGAAAACCCGCGGCCCTGTTAATGTGGGTAGTTAGAAGGGCGATAACCAGACTCAATCCAACGTTAAAGAATACCAGGGTGAATGCTACATACTTTATTGTGAGCCAGAGATGTTGTGGCGTTGCCGGATGGGTCGCTATTCGCTGATAGTTTTTCAAGCCCGTCCACTCCCAATTCTGAAAACCGGTGGCAGTGCTCATATTGGTTCCGGAAATGAAAAAGGTGATAATAATCGGCAGAAAGAAAAAGAGTACAACCAGAATAAAAGCGGGAAGGAGAAACCAGAACCAGTCGTGTCTGCCCCCCCTCTTCAGTGTTTGTTCAGGTTCAGTCTTTTCTATAACAGAAACTGATTTTGTGCCTTTTATCAAGTAAAACCTCCTTATAAAAAAATGCCGGGTTTTAACCCGGCATTAAAGTAAGCAATACTATTTAACGAGGATTTCATCACCCAATTCCG
>JAGLYY010000018.1 GCA_023131935.1 Spirochaetales bacterium
ACATATGCTAACTTCTGATATTATAAGGAGTTACCAATCCACCTATAAAGGAAGAAAGCTATATAAAAGTAGGGTAGACATACCAAACATCATAAGTCTGTGCTAAGTTGTATGTCAAGCCAAAAATCAGCATAAAAAAACCGCCTGAAATATTATTCCAGGCGGTTGGCGAAAAAAAATATCAGATTTGAAGTCTTCTCTATTCAAGATTACCCATAGTTGCAACCATTACTGCTTTTATGGTGTGCATCCTGTTTTCAGCTTCATCGAATACTACCGAGTGTTTGCTCCTGAATACTTCGTCAGTTACTTCCATCTCAGTGAGTCCGTATTTTTCTTTAATATCTCTTCCGACTTCTGTTCCCTGATCATGAAAAGAGGGGAGACAGTGCATGAATATCATGTTGGAGTTTCCGGTTTTCTTTACCATATCCATGGTTACCTGGTAGGGTTTCAGCAGCTTGATCCGTTCTTCGTACTGAGCTTCTTCGCCCATGGATACCCACACATCGGTGTAAATGACATCGGCGTCCTTCACCCCTTCATCGATATTTTCGGTAAGCTCGATGGTGCCTCCGGTTTCCTTTGCGACTTCCCGCATTTCGGTGACAAGTTCATCGGAGGGGAAAAGCGCTTTTGGGGCGACACTGACAAAACGCATACCCATTTTCGCGGCGCCGATCATCAGGCTATTGCCCATATTATTCCGGGCATCACCCACATAGACAAATTTTACCTTGTTGAGGGGTTTATCGACATGCTCCATTACCGTGAGGAAGTCCGCGAGAATCTGGGTGGGATGATAGAGGTCGGTAAGGCCATTCCAGACCGGTACTCCCGCGTGTTTGGCAAGGTCATCGACGGTTTTCTGCCGGAATCCACGGAATTCGATACCATCATAGTATCTTCCGAGGACTTTCGCTGTGTCTTCGATAGATTCTTTTTTCCCCATCTGGCTGCCGGTTAAAAAGGTAACTTTCGCCCCCTCGTCAAAGGCAGCAACCTCGAAAGCACAGCGGGTACGGGTGGATGCTTTTTCGAAAAGTAAAACTATGTTTCTTCCCGCTAAAAGGGAACCGGAGATCCCGTTCCGTTTCTTTGCTTTGAGGTCCCGGGAGAGTTCAAGGAGATAGCGGATCTCCTCAGGTGAATAATCCTTCAGGGTTAATAGATGTCTTCCACGAAGATTTACTGGCATCTGTATTTCCTCCTATTGCTGTATTGCCTTGATTAGCTGATTGCATCCCGTGCCAGGGGCATGCTCATACATCGCGGGCCCCCTCGCCCGCGAACAAGTTCCGATCCTTCTATTTCAACGACTTCGATCCCCCGTTTCCTGAGGGTGTCATTTGAAACAACATTTCTATTGTAGGTAACAACGACACCCGGCGCTATACAGAGGGTGTTTGTGCTGTCGTTCCACTGTTCCCGGGCGGCGGTAATAATGTTGCCCCCCCCGCTTTGAATCAGATCGACCGCGGGCAGGTTAAGAGCCTCTTTTAAAACCTTTTGCAGGTTTTCCTCAGGGGTTATTTTCACCTGTTGTTCTTTCCCAGGTGTCAGCAGAAATACCCGGATGTGCTGTTCCACTCCCGGATAGATGGTGAACTTATCATGATCTACCATGGTAAAGACCGTATCGAGATGCATATAGGCCCTGGTAAAGGGGATCTCGATAGCGAGCACCTTATTGAAAGAGGAGTTTTCGTGAAAAAGATTTGCCGCTATCCGTTCAATTGCCTGAGGAGTAGTCCTGGCACTGCAGCCAATGGCAACTACGGAATCACTTAATACGAGGATGTCCCCGCCTTCGATACTGTCCTCGTAGGAATAGTCATACCAGAGTGGGGCATTCAGGGGTTTAAAGCGGGGATGGTGTTGATAGATATAATGGAGGATCATCGTTTCCCGTTTCCGGGCCGGGGTCTGCATGCTGTTGATCGACAATCCGGCTCCGATAACGGTTCCCGGGTCTCTGGTAAAATAAAGATTGGGCAGAGGGTTGAAGTAAAAAGGGTGATCCACTCTGATGAAATAGGAAAGGTCAATCAAGCCTTTATCATGGGGAACCTCGGTTTTATGAAGACCGGCGATGATTATTTCCGCGACCTCGTTACTCTGCTTCTTAAGAAGGATATCGATGATCATTTCCCGGAGTTTCGGCCTGCGGATATGGCATATATCAAGGACCTCAATGATGATTCTCTTTCGCACTTCCATATCCCCGAGGATATCGGCAAGTAAAGTTTCGTAGTAAAGAACTTTGCATCCCCGATCTCTCAGGGTCCCGGCAAACTGATCGTGCTCTATCTGCATCTTCGCGAGCCAGGGGATGTCATCAAAGAGAAGTTCTTCAAGGTATTCCGGAGTGATCCATTCCAACTCAGAGCCCGGCCGGTGTAGCAGGACTGTCCGTAATTTTCCGATCTCTGAGTGTACACTTATAAGAGGCCTGGCCATATTTTATCCTGTTGCTCAGTAATTTTGCCTGATGATATACTTGTTGATGGTATTAATCAAGAATAATATTCACTACTGTAATAGTAACAAAGATTAATTAAGTCGTTTTAAACCGGTTAATCTCAATTTCCATTGTTTCGGTGGTATCGGCCAATTCGATGGTCAGGTTTTCAACCTGGTTCATGGCATTTCCTATCTCGGTGGTACCGGAAGAGATTTCATTTACGGCGCCGATAACCTCAGAAGAGATCCTCTTCACCGTCTGCATGGCATCATTCATCTGCCTTGCGCCGACGGTCATCTCATCAGATCCTTGCTTCACCTGCACACTCACCTTGTTCAGCAGTTCCATGGCTTTAAGGATCTGTTCTCCTCCATTTGAAAGTTCGATAGTGGATGAATCGATCTCGTCAAGAGCAAGAGATACCCCCTCTACCTCCTGCTGGATATTGCTGAAAGCCTTGTTCGTTTCATCACTGGACTGGACCGCCTTCTTGATCCTGTTAATAATCTCTTTGAGCTCTCCGGCAATATCTTTACTGTTTTTCCGGACTCCTTCAGCAAGTTTTCGTATTTCGTCCGCGACAACGGAGAAGCCCTTTCCTGCCTCTCCCGCGTGGGCTGCCTCGATGGCCGCGTTCATTGCAAGAAGGTTTGTCTGGGCCGCGACGGCGTTGATTATCTTTACCATTTCGGAGATCGTATCGAGGCCATTGTGGATTTCCTGGACCTCATGGATAGTTTGTCCAAGAATCCGGCCCCCGGTTTTCGTTGTCTCCACTAACTGCCTGGTTGCTCTCCTCTTTGAGCTTGTGATTCCCGCGACGTTGTTCAGGCTCGCAACCATCTGGTGGATGGACGCGCTGGATTCCTCCACTGCCGATGTTTGCTCCTCGATCTGACGGTTGAGCCCATTGATATTCGATTGGATCTGATCTACCGTGCTGACAGTGTTAATAATATTCGAATCCAGAGTCCCCATCTGATTCCTGACACCCTCGATATTGGCACTTATCTGGGTAAGGGATGCCGCGGTTTCCCGGGTCGTTGCCCCAAGACTGGCGCGGATCTCTGTGGTTTTGGACGTCGCGCCTTTTACATTTACAATGATAGCGTGGAGTTTGCGGACAAAGGAGTTGAACCCATGGGCAACTTCCCCGATCTCATCCTTGCTTTTAATATCCAGGTTGCCGGTCAGGTCCCCTTCACCCTCGGCAATCTCATAGAGTTTCCCTTTAACCATCTTGAGGGGTTTCACCACGAAGCGGATGACGAAGACCTGGATGAGAAGATTGGTGAGGACAATTGCAATAAGGGCAGCGACACTAAGCTCAATTAATAGGGACCGTAACGGTGCGAGATGAGCTTCCCGGTTTATCGTTATCAGGTAGATATTACTATCCGCATACCTGAATGAGAGGTACCATTCCTCCTCTTCACTGGTATAATTAACATCTCCCTTTCCCCTTCCGATTACCGAAGCAAGACCGATATCCTTGAGGTTCTTGCCGATGAGCTCCTGATCAGGGTGAAAAAGGATATTGCCCTGGGGGTCCGCGATATAGCCGTGACCACCGTTTTCATCAACGTGAAGGCTTTTAAGCATATTGTTAACATCAGCTAAAGATAGTATTTCCCGTAGTTCCTTCGGCTGCAGACCTATCTGAACAATCCCCGGTTTATCCTGCCGGGCCGCGGAGATGTACTGAAACAGTACCTGGTCTGCCCCTCTGGGTTGGGGAGTTTGGGCGAAGGCATAGTTCTTATTCCTTAGGGCCTGGAGAAAAGGTCTTGTCCGGAGGGTCGTCGCGAAATCGAAACCGTAAAGATCAGGTACGGTGCCCCATTGGAGGACCCCCTTTTCATCGGTTACATGTATCTCATCTACTTTAAAAGTATCCGCGAGCCTTTGCATCTCTTCGATAGAAAGAACTGAAGGGTCCTCGGCTATTATCTGTGCAAGGGCTTTTGTGATCCTGATATAATTTTTGTTAAGAGATGCACGGAGTATTTCTTCAACAGCCTTGCTGTTTCGGTACTTAGTTACAAGTTCATCCAGCTTCGAGGCAACCTGGGATTTCATGGCAGCTACGATGATCTGCTCCTCGCTTTTATAGCTGAAAAAAGTGACAGCCCCGAAGGTGAGAAACAGAATCAGCATAACAGGTATCAGGATCTTGAGTTGAATACCAATGCGCATTGTTAATTCACTCCTCATTGTTATTAAGATCGTTCACTAATTAAAATCATCTATAAGAATAGAGATATTAGAGAATATGTTGATTCGAGGGTAACATAACCTTTCCGATCGGTCAAGAGTTGCAGAATTCGAATAATTAAATCGGGATTGATAGAATGGTCATCCGATGGTATGTTATAAACCACTGGAAATAGAGGAGAAGAAATTGCCAATAGAGAAAACCGGAATCCATGACCTTGCATGGTATGTACCACCTCTGGATATGAATCTTGATCTCCTTGTGAAAGCGAGAATAACCGAGGATCCATCCCTGGATGCCCACCTCCATCGGGCTGTTTCAACAACCGGCCAGCGGCACATCCGTTTCCCGGAAGCCTGGGAGGACCCTGTTACTATAGCCGCCGAGGCGACAAGGAATCTTCTGGATGGTTATAGCAAACTGGATTACAAGAAAATGCGCTATCTCTCTGTAGGTACCGAAACGACAGTGGACCATTCAAAATCTGCCTCCGCTTATATCATCGGCCTCCTGCAGAAAGGGGGCTATCCCTTAATAGAACGACTTTCCTCTTTTCAGGTACAGCATGCCTGCGCCGGCGGGACTCTTGCCATGCTGGGGATCAACGCCCTTCTCGCAACCAGCGGGATTCCCGGGGAAACCGGAATTGTGGCCAGTACCGATATTGCCCGGTACGCGAGGGGGACAAGCGCTGAGATTACCCAAGGGGCAGGGGCTGTTTCAGTATTACTGGGAAAGAATCCTGAACTTCTGGAACTCGATTTGCAAACCCTAGGTTACAGCTCGAAGGATGTGGATGATTTTTTCCGCCCCCTCGGGTCAAAAATTGCCATGGTAAAGGGGCGATATTCCATTACCTGCTATAATGATGCCCTTGAGTCCTCTTTTTTAGATCATTGTGAGCTTCGCGGTCTTGCCCCGGAGGAGGTCCTCCGGAAGACCGATTATTTTGTACTTCATACCCCTTTCAGGAACATGCCCATAAGGTCTCTCAATCTCCTTGTTTCCAAGTATCTGGAAATAGACTCTGATGAAGCAGA
This sequence comes from Spirochaetales bacterium, assembly GCA_023131935.1. Lineage (GTDB taxonomy): Bacteria > Spirochaetota > Spirochaetia > JAGLYY01 > JAGLYY01 > JAGLYY01. Next base: position 5,720 of record JAGLYY010000018.1, read on the forward strand.
CCGGTTTCTGGAAGCCCGGGGGTTCCAGGATTCCGTCGATCCCCTGGCGGATATCGGAAACACTTATACGGCATCGGTGTTTTTCAGCCTCGCTTTTCTGCTGCACCAGCAGTACAGAAAACTTGGACAAGAGATAGTCGGCAAAGAGGTCCTTCTGGGAAGTTACGGTTCCGGAAATACCATGATTCTGATGCGTTTTACCATAACGGAGGGAGCGCCGGAGGTGCTTTCCCGCTGGAATATGGAGGACCTTCAGCCTGACACAACCCAGGATTCCTTTCGGGAATATGAGCAATGGATGGAGGAACCGGATAATCGGGATGAGCGAAACCGGATCCTGTGTGGGATTAAACCGCCGAAAAACCGGTTTTTTCTTTCAGGTATTCGGGAGGATGGATATCGTGAGTACTCCATCTCACCCTGATATCCCTGGAAGAAAAAAAGAACACCTCGCCGTCTGTCTGGACCAATCACTCAGAATTGAGGGGGATTCTCCCGGTTTCGGGGAACTTTCCTTTATCCACCGCCCCCTCCCTGAGATATCTGCTGATGAAATAAGCACCAAAACAGACTTCCTCGGGACCTCCTGTTCCCTTCCTCTCCTTATCAGCTGCATGACCGGGGGGAGCAGTCAGGGGAAAGAGGTGAATCAACTCCTCGCTCTGGCAGCCCAGGAGGCTGGTATCCCTGTCGGCCTTGGTTCGATCCGGGTACTTGATTCTCATCCGGAACTTTTTGACCAGTTTCATCTGAAAACCATAGCCAGAGATGTGCCGGTGATCGCGAATATCGGCGGTCAACAGGTGCGGGATGGCAATAATTCAGAGCTTATCGAACTCATAAAAAAACTCGAAGTGCAGGCCCTCGCTGTTCACCTCAATCCGGGACAGGAATTTTTCCAGCCCGGCGGGGACCGGGATTTCCGGGGAATCGGTGAGGCCATCGCGAGGCTCTGCGAAATCTCCCCTGTACCGGTAATCGTGAAAGAAACAGGGTTCGGTATTCCCCCTGTAGATGTCCGGGCGCTCCTTGATATGGGGGCGGCATATGTCGATCTTGCGGGGGCTGGTGGTACCAACTGGGTCCTTGTGGAATCTTGCAGATTCACTGGAGCGGCAGCCGCGGCCGGGAAAGAATTTGCCGGGTGGGGGCTGAAAACAGCTGTTCTCCTCGATGCCATGAGGGGAAGAGGATTCCCCCTCATCGCTTCGGGGGGGGTCCGGGGTGGTCTGGATCTGGCGAAATCTCTGGCCCTCGGAGCTGTTATGGGGGGGATGGCCCTTCCTTTTATCCGGGGGGTACTCTCCGGTGGGGTAGATGAGGTCCTTCAGAAAATTGAAGAAATCAAACTGGCCCTTCAGGGGGTTATGCTGTTGACGGCATCGAAGGATATCCCTTCCCTGCGTAATGTCCCTCTTATGAGAACCCCCTCCTTCCGTGATGCTGTGGAATTTCTGCGAAAGGGGGAATGGGAATTATGAGCACCCCATCCCGGGAAGAGAAAAACGTAAGAGCGCTCCCGAAGGGGTTCCGGAAGTTGGGACAGCAGGAGCGTATCGAAGCCGCGCGGGAACTCTACGGAGGGGCTGAGGATGAGTGGATGTGTACCGCGGGTTCCCCGATCCAATTAGACCTGGCAGAGGTAATGACGGAATCCTCTATCGGGGTGCTGTCCCTTCCTCTGGGGATTGCCCAGGGTTTTCTTATTGACGGGAAGATTGTTGATATTCCCCTTGCGACCGAGGAGCCATCGGTAATAGCCGCATGTGCGTTCGGCGCGAAGATAATCAGGCAGGGTGGCGGTTTCACTACCTGGGCGGATGAACCGGTAATGACTGCCCAGGTATTCCTAGAAGAATGTGATCCTGAAAGTCTCAAGGTCGTTCTGGATGCTGAGGAAAAACTCAAGGAACATATCGCGCCCTGTCTTGAAAGGATGACAAAGAGGGGAGGGGGGTATCGAGGTCTCGACGCCGATTTCGATAAAGAAACGACAATCCTCAAGGTAGAGATCCACATAGATGTTCGGGATGCCATGGGAGCGAACCTCCTGAATACAATCGCCGAAACGGTAAAGAAACCGCTGGAAAAACTTACCGGTGGAAAGACCCTTATGGGTATTTTAACAAATGAAGCTTCCCGCAGAATGGCCGGCGCCCGGTTTTCCCTGCCTATCCATTTACTACCCGGTTCTATGGAAAAAACCGAATTGGCCCGGAGAATTTGCAAAGCGGCGGAAATCGCCTGTGTTGACCCATCCCGGGGAGTGACCCACAACAAAGGGATCATGAATGGGGTTACCGCCCTCGCCCTGGCTACCGGTAATGACACCCGGGGGCTGGAGGCCGCGGTCCACGCTTACGCTTGCTCAGAGGGATACAGAGGCGGCCACGGAGGTAACTCCGCGGATAGAAGGTATCGCGCGCTCTCCCGATTCACTATCCAGGGTGAAAACCTCATCGGAGAAATAACGATGCCTCTTCCTTTTGCCGCGGTAGGGGGAGCAGTGGGTTTTCATCCTACCTCCCGTCTCGCTTTGAAGATTCTAAGGAACCCCGATGCCCGGAGGCTTTCCCGGATTGCCGCGGCTGTCGGCCTTGCTCAGAACTTCGCTGCCCTGCGGGCCCTTGTATCAGAGGGGATTCAGCGAGGCCACATGCGTCTGCATGCTTCCCGGCTTGCTTTCCGGAGTGGAGCACGGGGGAAAGAATTATCAGATCTATCCGAAGCAATTTGGAAAGAGGGACGGTATAATCTTGAAACTGCTCAAAAATTACTAGAAAAGATGAGGGAAGAATGAATCGCTGGTGGTCCGTGAGTCCGAGTCTTGCAATTGTTAAGTATTGGGGAAAGCTCGATCCGGAGAGGAACCTGCCGGCAACACCCTCCCTCGCGGTTGGTCTGGATGGTTTTAAGACAAGAACACGGGCTTTTCTCACCGATGGGGAAGATCTGGTTTGCCTTAACGGAGAACTGCAGAATCCCGGGCGGTTTGAACCTTTTTTTTCCTATTTCCGGAAAGTGAGGGGAACTACCAGGGGATTCAGGGTTGAGACGGAAAACAACTTTCCCGAATCAGCCGGATTGGCGAGCTCCTCCTCGGGATTCGCGGCCATGTCCCTGGCCTGTCTCGATTGCCTTGAGGGCTTTCCTCAGAGGGATCCGGACAGATCTCTTGCCTCCCGGATCGCTCTCCGGGGGTCGGCATCCGCCGCCCGGGCTGTCTTCGGCGGTTTTACCGTTTTGTATGCAGGGAAAAATGAGGCATTTCAGCTATATCCTTCGACCTGGTGGCCTGAATTTCGAATAATCGTAGTTACCGTGGATCCCGGGAAAAAACCTCTTTCATCCCGAAAGGCAATGGAACTGACCCGGAAAACCTCCCCCTTTTATACTTCCTGGCTGAAGGATGCCACACTCCTGTTTCATGAAGCATCCACCGCCCTTGCGAACAGGAACATGGAAAGTCTCGGCAGGGCCGCTGTCGCAAGCTATTCCCGTATGTTCGCTACCATGTTTGGAGCGAATCCCCCAATTCACTATTGGCAGCCTGAATCTATTGCCCTTATCAGGAGCTGCCAGGAACTTCGAAAGAGGGGGGTCGGTGCCTGGGAAACCATGGACGCTGGACCCCAGGTAAAAGTTTTTTGTATAGAGAAAGATTCGGCAGTGATTCTGGATGAATTCAGCTCCCTCAATCTTGAAATCGAAATAACCGTCACTAAACCATCGGCGGACCCGATTCCCGAGCGCGAATGAGGGGGAAACATTTGAGGATAACCGTTCCCGGTAACCTGCTTCTTCTGGGAGAGTATGCTGTCCTTGAGGAGGGGGGCCTCGGAATCACCCTGGCGGTGGACAGAGTGGTTTCCATTCACGTTGAACATTCGAATAACCTTACCATATCCGGTACCGATGGCACCCGTCAGTTCTCCTGGCCCCGGGAGGGGCAGAATGAACTGTTGCGAAACATTGTCAGTGAATGCAGGAAGGTCCTGGAGGACCGGGGGGCGGACCTTCCCCGGGTGGCTATCGCGGCAGATTCCCAT
>JAGLYY010000180.1 GCA_023131935.1 Spirochaetales bacterium
CATAATCTGAAAACATATCCTCAATCTGATTATCAAAGTTGTTAAAATCATCAGCTATACTGATTTGACCTCTTAATAACCCAAATTTAATTTGTTCTTTCATAGCAATATAGGGTACTAATTCAACTAATGGTTTTCCGGCTTTTGCTATAACAACCTCTTCTCCATCAAGAGCTTTCTGAATAAGTGAAGAAAGATGGGTTTTAGCTTCATACATGTTTGCTAACAACACTATAACCCTCCTTAAATTCCTGGTTGACCAGGTTGGTCTATTTAAAATATATGTGTATTTAGCGCATCAGTCAAGCATTTCGAAAAACTCTTCAATCATGAGGACAGGGTAGCCGAGCTCTGGGGTAGGACATTACTAGGGCCGAGCTTTGGAGCGGTTTTTATAGTTATTGGAATGGATAATCCACAAAGACCTATCTGGTAAAATTCTTAAGCCCCCCCTTTGCTCGGCTGTTATCTGTTCCAGCCTCGAAGCTTGGCTGCTGTGCAAAATTGCTTTTATCATCCTGGATCTGTTCGTTTTCAAAAGGAGATCGATACACCTATCTGTGCTTCTAGGATGTCCAGAGTGAGTTCCAGGGAATCGCCGAAAGGGGTTATTCCGGGAACCCAGTTGCTCAGTTCAGGGATCGGCTCATCCGGATTAACGATGGTGCCGCCGTAATGGTAACGGAAGACATCCCCGCTGTAAGTCTTTTTATAGGCAGCTTTCAGAAAAAGAAGCACCCTCGGGGAAAGAAAATATTCGATCTTACCGGAAAAGCAGAACCCTGAGACGAGGCCGTTTCCGGAGGTTAGTGTAACCGATTTTTCTATATAATAATCTGTAATTGAGGTTTTGCCGGGATCCGGTGCCCCGTCGACAAAAGGGCCGATATAAACCGGGAGACTCATCTTGATGTAATTTTTCATCATCCCGAGGATTCCTCCTCCGCCGAATGAGATTGCAAGCTGTTTTACCGGATTCAGGACGAAGTGGACCTGGAGGTCCAGGTATTGCTGGGAATGTTCGAAACCGTAATGGAGTACATCGGCTTCTCCGCTTTCGGTGCTGTAGATTTGAAGGAGGGTGGAGTTTGCGTAGCTTGCTGAATTGACATCTATGAAATCAATTTCTGTCTGGATCTCTGTCCAGGTGCTGGTAAAACCGGCAGTTAGCTGCAAAAATCGTAATGGACGGTAGGAAAAGCTGCCGCTGAGGGCGATGAGAGCGACATTTTTGAAGCCGGCGGGAGTTCCCCGGAGTACCCAGTCAACCCCCATCCCGGCATAAATACCAAGGCCGTAGCGGGAGATATAATCGTAGCGTCCGAGTCTTGCTTCTTCAATCAGTTCCTCTTTCGGGATGGATACTACCTCCGACCCGATAACAACTCCTGTTTCTACATCGATCAGTCTGCCGTTTATGAGAAAGTTTTCTCCGGCCTCTGTAATGCTTCCTGCCAGAAGGAGTGAGGTCCCGATAAGTTTTCCCGCTTCAGGGGCGGTCTCCTCAGCCGCCAAGCCGGTGAGGGAGAATTTCAGCTCCTCGATAATCCGTTCAAGGTTCTCTCTCTCGGTCAAAATGAAACAGGTTGACAGGGCGAGTTCCTTGCGGAGGAGACCCTCAACGACTGCTCCTATTTCATGCTTTCTGACAAGAGGTCCCGATTCCTCAAAGGGGACAATCGCCAGAGACTGGCGGAAGTATATTTGCTCCTCCTCTTCAACGAACTGCCTGGAAAGAGAGGTAAGGAGCCGGATGACGCTTTCCTGCATATCTGCGAAGATTGGAAGGCAGATCGAAAGAAAGAGTAAAGAGAAGGCTATCCGTTTCATATGATCCTCCATTAAGGAATGGTACAATAAAGATAGTCCAATTCATTTCTCTATTCAACTTTTAGGCGATCCATTTCGGAAAAGGCAGCGAAAACCGGCGAAAAACATTTTACAGAGGTGTTTTCCCGGAGGAAAGAACCGGAAGAGATGGAAAGCTTCACTCTTTCTGCTCCTCTCCCTTTGCCGGTCCTTCTCCGGGATTCAGGGATGGTGTCCTCGGCGAGTGAAGCAAGGCGGCTAATTATATCGGGGGCGGTAAAAATTGAGGGACAAAAGATGCTAGATGTGGATGCAGTTGTTGCTCCGGCGGAGGTTCCCTTTATTCTGAGTGTAGGACGCCGGAAATTCAGGAGAATCCTTTAGGACTGCCACGAAGATTGCACTTTTTCTTATCATTGTGAAAATTATTGTGATAATTTTCTTGACAACTCACGCCTTTTTTGCTACTGTTTCTTTTAATAGAAACGTATCTATGCATAGAAACACATAGATACGCAAAGTATTACACTACAAAAGAAAGCCACCACC
>JAGLYY010000181.1 GCA_023131935.1 Spirochaetales bacterium
CACCTGTTTTGCAGGTGGTCGTTCACAAATAAGGAGTGAGAAAAAGAGCATGACTACATTCAACCCACAAACAAAAGTTGTACTTCAAGAGCACGAGCTGCCCCGACAATGGTACAACCTGGCTGTCGATTTGCCGACTCCGATGCGCCCTCCATTAGGTCCCGATGGGAATCCTGTTACGCCCGACATGTTTGAGCCAATCTTCCCAAAAGCACTGATTGAGCAGGAAGTGAGCACAAAGCGGTGGATTGACATTCCCGAGGGGGTCCTGAGCATTCTGGCAAAGTGGCGGCCGAGTCCCCTTCACCGCGCGGTAGGGTTGGAAAAGTACCTGAAAACCCCGGCGAGGATTTACTATAAAAACGAAAGTATTTCTCCTCCCGGGAGCCATAAACCGAATACCGCGGTAGCCCAGGCCTGGTATAACAAGCAGGAAGGGGTTAAACGGCTCATTACTGAGACCGGAGCCGGGCAGTGGGGGAGTGCCCTCGCATTTGCCTCCGCCCAGATTGGCCTTGAGTGCAAGGTTTTCATGGTGAGAATCAGTTATGATCAAAAACCGTATCGAAAAATAATGATGCAGACGTGGGGGGCGGAGTGTATCCCGAGTCCAAGTAACCAGACTCAGATAGGAAGAGATGTTCTCGCGAAAGACCCCGAGACCCCGGGAAGTCTAGGCATTGCGATCAGCGAGGCAGTAGAGGCAGCGGTAAGTGATAAAACCGGACAAACTAAATACGCCCTTGGCAGTGTTCTAAACCATGTGCTGCTGCACCAGACCATTATCGGCCTGGAAGTTAAGAAGCAGTTGGAGATTTTCGGGGAGAAAAAAGTAGATGCCGTTATCGGAGCTGTCGGAGGGGGCAGCAACTTTGCCGGACTCGCTTTCCCATTTATTTTCGACAAGATTAACGGTGCGGAGATTGACATTATCCCCGTGGAACCCGCGTCATGCCCCACTTTGACCCGCGGTCCCTTTACTTACGATCTTGGAGACTTTTCGGGAATGACACCCCTGTTACCCATGTTCACGCTGGGGCATAATTTCATCCCTGCCCCGATTCATGCGGGGGGGTTACGGTACCATGGAATGGCTCCTCTGGTTTCTCAGGCTGTTGAGGATGGGCTCATGGCCCCCAAGGCCCTGCATCAGCTTGAAAGTTACGAGTCCGCGCTTATTTTTGCCCGCACTGAGGGGATAATTGTCGCGCCTGAAACCAGTCACGCGGTTGCGGTGACAATACAAGAAGCGGTAAAAGCCCGTGAAGAGGGCAGGGAGAAGGTGATTGTCTTTAACTTGAGTGGTCATGGACTTGTGGATCTTAAAGGATATGAGTCTTATTTGGAGGGGAAGCTCTTCAATTATTCCCTGCCCCAGGAAGACCTTGATAAGAATATTGCTGCTATACAGGGTTTTCCTAAAATAGAAAAGGAAAAAGTGGAGATCAACTCTTAAGAAGTGGCGTCTTTATCACATTGATTGTGATGAAGACGTCATTTTTAGATTCACATTAAAACCTCTCAGGCGATTAAAGGCAAAGGCTAACTCGATCCCCCTGAACAGGGCAAAATTACCGGAGATTTTATTGCTTAAGATATCAAGTCCATTCTCTTCAATATCATTCATTACGCGGATAATGATTTCTTTCAATGTCGTTTTTTTATCCATATACTTTCGGGCATATTCCAGGGCATATCCTATGGCTTTTGTTTGGGATAGTTCGATAAGTTGTTCTACATCGGTAAGATCTATTTTGTCTTTCCCGAAGGTTAATCGGTGAACTTCTGATGTGTAGATACCTTTTTTACCATATTCATTGCATGGATTAACACTTTCAGGCAGAGGAATCCGTTCTTTTATATGAAAGGGATAGCCTTCATCCTCTATTGTCCTTTTCGCGGGAGAGGTGCTTGAAATTTCATGGGCTTTCCGAGTGACGTCAATGGGCTCATACCTGATCATCTGGATTACCTGGTCCGACACATCAAAATAATCACCGGCTCCGCCTGATACCAGTATTGTGGATATGTTCTTTTCCAGGTAAAGCTGCTTTACTTTATCGATAAAAGTTGTAATCGGTTCATCATCTTTACGAACAAGCTGCTGCATTTTTTTATCGCGAATCATAAAATTTGTCGCGCAGGTATCTTCATCCATCAATAAGACCTCGGCACCAACTTCAATTGCTTCAATGATACTTGCCGCCTGAGAAGTACTTCCACTGGCATTCTCTGTAGAGAAAGCTTTCGTATCTTTCTGAAACGGAAGGTTTCTGATAAACGGAGAGATATCGGTCTTTCTGATATATCTTCCGCTATAAGATCTGACTTTTACCGTTCCAGGCAGGGACGCGCATTTCTCCCGGCCATCACCGGGAATATGATTATAGATACCTGATTCTATGGCATGTAAAAGAGTAGACTTACCATGATACCCCCCGCCGACAATCAGGGTAACTCCTTTGGGAATTCCCATTCCGGTAACAGGACCGGCATGTGGCAGTTTTATTTCCATTTTTAAACTTGCAGGTGTCAGAAAGGAAACAGCCGATTCTTTTTTCAAAGGTTTATCACTGAATCCGCTTTCTCTGGGCAGTATGGAATCGTCAGCGATGAAGGCTGCTATTTTTAATGAATCAAGTTTGTTTCGAAGATACTCCGCGTCTTCAGCTGTCTCAATGTGATGATAAAGAGCATTTATATCGATATTATCTTTGAATAAAGATTGATTAACGATTTCCGGAAGTTCTTTTAAGAGCATCTCCTCCGCTACTGTTGCAATGATCTTTCTACCTGCCGCAGGTAAACCGAGAAAACATCGTATCTCAATAATATCGTTATCAATGATATCATCATCAATGACAACACAACTTCTTTCTAAAATCGATTGTCCAGGCTGAGTGATGGTAATTATTCCACTGTATCCTGTTCCACGTCTGCCTTTCGACACTTCCAGACAGGTATGGTAAAAGCGGCGTGCCAGAAAATCCCGGAACGCTACCTCCTTGATTTTAGAATCAATCTTCAGGTTGATAACCTGCTCATCACTTCGCCTGACCCGGATACGATATATTCCGGTATGGGGAGGAGCATAGGGATCTTTAGGGATTTGGTCGATAATCAGTTTATATTTTGAAAAATCATATTCCCCAATAAGAGATTGATACGCTCCATAATCCTCACCATCTATTGATTCCAGTTTTCTTTTAAGGATGTCAGCATTTAGCATATGAACCTCATGTATCAATGATATATCCTGATAGCAGAGGTGTCCATTAGTGTGTGAAGCTCGATCTCATCAATGCATGAATAAAACTGAAGGCAGCCTTTTCATAGAGATTGGGAGGTGATACAATTCAGTCTATCTGCATAGACAACATGGAGCATACATGAAAAAAGAATTCCACACGCCGATCGTCAACCTGTTGAAAGGCAGCCTCATCGGCATTGCGAATATCATACCCGGAGTAAGCGGCGGGACCATTGCCGTTGTTACCGGGATTTACGACCGTTTGATAGAAGCAGTTGGAGGGTTCTTTAGAGAGGGGGGAGGCTGGAAGAAAAACCTCCTGTTCCTCTTTCCCATTATTTTGGGGGCTGGACTTGGAATCATCCTCTTCGCCCGGGTCATCGAATATCTTTTATCCCATTATCCTGAGCAGACGGCCTTTCTCTTTATCGGTTTGATTCTGGGCAGTTTACCCTTTCTTGTTCGAAAGGCGACAGACGCTCCCTTTAAGCCAACATTTCTCATCCCCCTGGTTATTACCCTTTCTCTCATTATCATAATGGCCTTTTTCCATCAGTCCGAACCCTTTGAGATGGAGTTTGAACTGACCTTCAAGTCCGGGGTGATAATCTTTTTCGCCGGTGTTATCAGTGCCGCCGCGATGATTATTCCGGGGATCAGTGGTTCTTTTATGCTGCTTTTATTCGGCATGTATCCCCTTTTCATCTACGCGGTGAAGGAGTTCGACATACCCCTCCTCACGATCATGGCCGCGGGGGCCCTGGTCGGGATACTCCTCGTTTCAAAAGTAATCAATTTTCTACTCCACCGGTTTCATGGATACACCTATTACGGAATCATTGGTCTTGTTCTAGGATCTGTGGTAAGCATATATCCCGGTTTTACGGTAAGTGTAAAAGGGGGCGTAAGCATCCTTGCTTTGGCAGCAGGTGCGGGGCTGGCATCACTCTTCGGGAGTGAACGACCACCTGCATAGCTATAAGAGATATTTTCGCAAGAGCGAAAAATCCTATAAGAGATATTTTCACTTCGTGAAAAATCCTTGGTCGCTTCCTTTTGTAGTGAAAAAAAAGGGGATAAGCCGAATGGGAAAGAGATCTAAAGGTATTTTTATCGGGGTCCTCATAACCCTTGCAACGGCGGCAGCAATTTTCAGCATTGCCACAAAGGTCAAAGAACATCCATTTTTCCGGAATACACGGTTTGATGTGATTGCCCATGCCGGAGCCAAGGGGTTAAGACCTGAAAATACCATGGAAGCTTTCCGAAACGCGGTGAATCTCGGGGTAGATCTCCTTGAAATGGACATTCACCTGACAAAAGATGGCCATGTTGTGGTTATTCATGATGTAACCGTGGATCGTACAACCAACGGTACCGGCCAGGTGAAGGAGCTGACCTTAGCAGAGATACAATCTCTTGATGCGGGATATTCCTGGGCGTCCGAAGGTTTCTCCGACGTTTTTCCCTATCGGAACAGGGGGATCCAGGTTCCCACCCTCCCGGAGGTCTTTCAGGCTTTCCCGGAAGTTCGCATGAATGTCGAAATGAAGCAGGCTGATATCGCCATAGTTGAAAAGCTTGGAAGTCTCATTGATGAGTTCGATCGCTGGGACACAACCTTGATAGCCTCCTTTGATTCTGACCTGATGGAGGAATTCAGAAAGAAATACCCCCGGGCAGCGACCTCAGGAGGCCGGTCTGAGATTAAGACTTTTTATATCCTCGCGAGACTCTATCTCGCTTTCCTTTTTCCCAGTCCCGCCGAAGCTTTTCAGGTACCTGAATGGGATGGGGATGTACATGTGATAACCTCCGGATTTGTATGGGAAGCCCACAGGCGTAACATCCGGATCCATGTATGGACAGTAAACGACAAGGAACGGATGCTTGAGCTGATCCTGAAGGGGGTTGACGGCATCATTACCGACAGACCCGACCTCCTTTTTGAGGTCTTAGAATCTAAATAACTACCCGCTCACAATCTTCCACTAACAGCCTACAGCCTAATAGCCTACAGCCT
>JAGLYY010000182.1 GCA_023131935.1 Spirochaetales bacterium
TTATATTCTCCAGGTTATCTTATAAAGTGTCTTTAGCTTTCAGTATAATTATACAAACAGGATATTCAGAATTCAACGGAAGAATTGAAAATAATTGAAAATATTTCTTTCGAGATCCATTCCTGTTCGGGATAGAATGGTACAAACAGAAATAAAGATTTCTGCCTTTGTGTGCCACAGGTTGTTCTGATGTTTTTTCAGTTCAAGACGAATCTTCTCTGCTTCAAGGGGGGTAATACTGCCGGTATTCTGCATCCTTTCCGCTTCCTGTATTCTGAGTTGATTGATTGTTACATACTTTTCATGTATTTCAAGTTCCTCATTAAGACTCTCATATCTAAGGAACAGCATTTCCATCGAGCTTGTTTCGTCCGCGAGTGAACTTTCGAGGTTCTGTTGTGCTATGAATTCCCGGTTTCTGTCTATCCGCTCCTGGTACCTTCTCTGTCTGCCGGTAAATACCGGGATTGTGAGTCCGATTGACCCGTTCAGACTGTAGGTTGACCCTGCAGAAAACAGATCTGAAAAGGAACCTGAGATTGATTCAGACCCTTGATAATTTTCCGGGTGTTCATGCTGGATGGAACATGAAAGGAGCAGCTGGGAAGAATAGTTCCTTCCTTCCAATGCTGCCTGGATCTGTGTTTGTTCCAGGCTGAGTTTCTTTTTCTGGATTTCCGGGTTGTGTTCTTCCATGAGGCGAAGGAGGACCACTTCTTCCACTATTTCTTCAGGGGAGATTGCGGGAATTTCTTCTGAGAAAACAAGATCCTCACGGTCCCCTTCCATATCGAGTATTCTGGACAGATTCTGTTTCTCCTGCCTAAGGAGAAAACGCTGTTCGATGATATCCTTCTCTATTAAGGAGATATTGAGTTCTATTTCCAATATGGTACTTATCGAACCATTACCCTGGAGCCTGAGAAGGTTTTCATAGTCCAATTCTTTTGAAAGAAGGTTGCATCTCTTTTCTAATAACGCTATTTCTCTATTTTTAAACAGGATGGAATAATAATTGATAATCACTTGCAAGATGATACGGTTCTTTTCCGCTTGTTGCTCTATTTTGGCGATTGTATGGGAAATTTCCGCTGTTTTTCCTGCCCCATGGAACAACTGGGAGTCAATAATCTTTCCATTTACAAAGAGAGGCTGGCTAATTGAGAGATTAAGTGAGGGATTCTGGATACAGTTCCCTCCCTCATCCATTGTCATGGTGTTTTCGATCTGAAAAGCCAATGAACCGGCGGTTGGTAAAACTTGATTGAGAGAGATCGAAGCGGAAAGGTCCTGGCTCTGAGATTCAGCATCATTTAATAAATGGTATGGTCCTATCCCCAGCTCAATATCCGGCAGGATGGAGGACTGATTTTGCAGATATTGATAGTAGGCGGAATCGGTATGTGTTTCGGCTATTGCAAGAGCCGGGCTGTTCTTTAGTGCGAGTTCCAGTACCTCTTTCAATGTGAAGGATTGCTGGGCGAACAGCCCTGGAACCGGATTGAAAACAAAGGGAATAAATAGAACTACGAGGAATTGCTTCATTACTTTCTCCTTAGCGTTTTGAAATATGAATAACAGAGTGGGATAAACACAATGGTCATGAGGGTTGAGCCGGTCAAACCCAATATTACTACACGGGAGAATTCCTTCCACATTCCCATTAACGCGTCACCACCCGTGTTGACAAATAAACCGGGAATAAGGGCGGCGGCTGTTGTAAGAGAGGTGATGAGGATCGGGCGCAGCCGCAACTTGATTGCGTTATCGACAACCGGGTCCAGGGAAGAGAATCTCGACGCAAAGATCCTTGAAAAGAGCTTCCCGCCGGATTGATGAATCCGGAGGCGCTTCGATGGTTCTCCGGCCGAATCTGCTGTATTTATAAACAGAATGGCATCATTTACCGCGAGTCCGGCAAGAATGATAAGGCCGAGGATGCTTCCCAAGCCAATCCCCTCTTTCAGGACGAGGAGCCCCATCAGAACAGCCAGGACCGCCAGGGGTATGGAGAGAAAAACAAGTATAGGTTTTGTAAATGATTCAAAGTGTCCGGCCAGAACCATGAAAACCAGGAGGGCGGAAATCAGGAAGATAATGAAAGTACTTTTCTTTATCTTGTTTTCTTCATACCCATATAAGTCATTTGATAAGGTAACGTTGAAACCGGCGGGGAAAGGATAGTTTTCAAGAAGACCTTTAATCTGAGAATCGGTTTCCATGTAGTGTGAACCTTTTACTTTATAGGTTACATAATGGATGTACCTCTGATTCTCCCTTTCTATCGAAAGTGAGGAGTTCAGAGGTTTGAGTTCCGCGATCTCTTCAAGCAGATATCCGGAATCTGAAACCGGAAGTTTAAGAATTTCATTCATCTGGAAGAACGCGGTATCCTCCGGCGGTGAAATACTAAAGGGTACCGGTACTGAGTTGATGGATGTTGTTCCCGAAAGGGGGGAGATTGTATAAGGGGTGAGGACGCCTTCGACCTCCCACCGGGAAATATCCAGTTTGGCTGATTGGTTAGTATCCAGAACAAGATCGTAGCCGGGAAAGGAGGGGCCAAAAAGGATCCGTTTTTCCCGTTCAAACCCGTTTTTTATCTTGTAAAGGAAGGGAATCCTCTTTAAATGATGGCTGAATGCGATGGCATGTTTTTTCAAGCTGTCATAGTCGTAACATTCAAACCGTATCCCCTGTTCGGAATCGTACATTCCCGCGGATGACCCGTTACTTGTGTAATCATACCCCAGAGGTCCGTCCAGGAAAAATCCCACTGAGACATAGTTGCCCATGAGACCTCTCCAGGCGGTCTGGATTGATGTGAGGATGTTAAGATCGACCTCCACTTCTTTCCGGGGTGCCAGCATAAGGTAGGCGTTTTTTCTGCTTACGTTGGTAATGAGTTGAAGAGGTGAATTTGCAATGATGTTCAAAGCTGAGTCTTCAAACTTCTTTACGATTTCCTCGGTTTCCTCGATTCTGGTGTCTGACAACATCCGTATTGAAAGACTTACCCTGTCGCGGGTTGGTTCCCGTTCATAAGAGCCGGTCGAAAGCACTTTCGGAGCAAAAAGGAACAGGCAGGAAAAGGTTATCAATCCCGCGGGTACGATCAGGTGTTTTTTCCCAAGCAGGGAAATAATGGAAAAGGGGAGTTTGCGATAGGTCCCCGGATCGGTTTTTCCAGCGAGAAAATGGTAATACATGGATGGGGTAAAAGAAGCGGAGACGAAAATTGAAAAGGTCATCGCGAGAAATGTTGTAATAGCAAATGGAAGCATTACTGCCCGCAGGGTCCCGGAAAGGAATATAAACGGCAGCAGCACAATGATATTGGTTAATGAGGAGGCAAAGATTACAGACAGGATATGTCCTGTTTTATCAGCGACAGAATCCAGCGCGGTTTCCTCACGGATATTTTCAAAGATCACCAGGGTATTATCCACAAGCATTCCAGCGGCAAGGATCATGGCGATTATGGTAATAATATTTATGGACATCCCCAGGAAATAAAGGCCGGTGATTGTTAGCAGAAGTGTGAAACCAAGAGTCGCAAGAACAAGGAAAGCGGGGGTGATCTTTTTTAGGAACATAAAGAGAACCAGGAATACCGCGAGAACGCTGAGCAGTAATCGAATACCCATATCGATGAGGATCGCGGCAAGTTCATCTCCGGGATTCATAAGTATTTCGAACTGGATAACATCGCCTAATCCCTCTGATAATGCGGTTAAGCTCTGTTTTATCTCCTTCGAAAATTGGAGGAGATTCGCCTCTTCTGTTTTTTTTATTGAAACAACGATTGCCGGTAAGCCATTGATCCGTGCCCTGTTTTCCGGCGGGATATCTTTAAAAGTTGTTTCGGAAAAATCTGATAAATTGATGAGTGTCCCCGACCTGGCGGTAAAGGATAATTGATCAATATTTTTAAAAGTTAGCGAGGGGTTATTAACAAACAGGGGATAATCTCTATTACTGTCGCTGACGAAACCGATCTGACTGAATTCCGGGGAGTAGACATTCAGGAGGGAGGCGATATCCATTGAATTAATCCCATAAGAGGCTGACTTCTCAGGATCGGTGGTAATAAATAATCCTTCACTAAATTGGCCCGCGATTTCTACCGTAGAAACACCGGGAATGGATAAGAGGGTGCTTCTGATTTCCCCATTAACCTGGTCCATCAAAGCTTTTGAATCAGCCGAAGTGACTCGTACCAGGATTTTGTTACTGTCTTTTGAGGAATATTTACTGATGAGAAGCTCGAGGGGGTCCTGCTCCCAGCGAAAGTAAGAGCTGTCGGCTGTTGAAATTGAAAGAAAACATCTGTCCGGCAGCTGAATGGAGCGGATCTTGTCCTTCAGGGAGAATCGTGCGGAATCCGGATTGGTGCCGGGGATGAGGCTGATTATCACCTGTCCCTCTCCCCGGTTCGATGTCGAGCTGATATCCCCGGACCCTCTTATGGTAGCCGCGAGACTTTCAATAATTGATACCACTTCCCGCTCAATTGTTTCAGGAGAGACATCCTGCCAGGTTATGTTTACCATCAGGGTAGAGGAGGGGACAGCGGAGATGAGCTCAAGCTTGATATGAAAAATCGAGATGATGCTTACTATCAGCACGGAGGTAATGAGCATGAGAGTGAAGATCTTTCTTTTTAAAAAGAACCTTACTACCTGCTTCACTTCTTTCTCATCCTGTTTACTCTGAAATAGATAAAGGGCTGAATAAACAGGGTAAGGACCGTAGCGGTAATGAGTCCTCCAATAACCGCGACAGCCAGAGGACTTCGCAGCCTCGCGGCCGATTCCGTTCCAAGGGCCATGGGGAGCATCCCGGCTATTGTGGTTATTGAGGTGATGATGATGGGCCGAAACCGCCGCTTACCCGCGATAAAAGGGGACTCACTCTTGGGTGTCCCTTCGTGCTCGATCTCCACCATGGCGGAGGTCATGATAATTGAATCATTTATGACAATTCCCAGAGCGATAGTAAAACCTATAACGGCCATGATATTGATGCTCATCTGAAAAACGGTAAAAAGCAGGATAACTCCGATCGCTGCCATCGGGATCGTCGTAATAATAATGAAAGGGTACAGGAGTGATTCAAACTGGGCTGCCATAATCATGTAGATGATGACCAGGGCGAGGATAAAAGCAAACCAGAGGTTTTTGAATGAATTTCCCATCTCTTCAGCTTCCCCCCCCATCGTTACCCGGACATCCTTCGGAAGTTCAGCTGAAAGGTCCTTTAGTATTTTCCCTATTTTCGCGGTTTCGGGAGCGCTTGCTTTTAACGGGTAATTCAGTTCTATCAATCTTCGCTGGTTGAGATGATAAATAGGGGAGTCACCCTTTTGCAGGGTAATGTTTATGAGGGCGCTTAAGGGATACTCCCGGTTTCCTGCTTTGATCCGCATATCGAGCAGCCCCTCAACATCCTTCCCG
>JAGLYY010000183.1 GCA_023131935.1 Spirochaetales bacterium
GCAGGAAACGGATAGGACTTCATTATCTCTTACCGCGATTTCCCGGCTCAGCGCCTTCCGGAGATTGTCTATCACGATGACGGGACTTATCCCTTCGGAAAATAACAGGTCCATATTCAGCTGGACGGAAAATATTTCTCTGGAATTAAGGCCCGCTATTTCCGCGGGGTTAAGCCCGGTAGCGGAAAAGATGGAAGCTTTTACCTTTTCGATAACAGGAAGGAGGGCATTTTTATCCGGTCCCATCAGATTGACGGAAACCTTATCGGAAGAGTAGCGCAGCACCTCTTCCATCGGATTTGATTCTTTTTTGATGGTGATATTAAATTCCCCGAAGAGGGGATTGTCCAGGATGATTTTATTTGTCCTTGCGATAAAATCATCGACATCCGTATTATCCTCAAGACCGATACGCAGGTATCCCTGATCTTTCGCGGGGAGGGAAAAGGCATACCGTGGATCTGTCCCTCGGCCGGCGTTAAGCCAGATCGACTCAATATCGTCGCAGAGGATTGAAGAAGCAAGAATGTTCATCGAGGTTATCAGGTTGTCGAGGGATTTCCCCGAATCGGCGGTTACATACACCATCACTCTGCTTTTACCGGAATCGGGTAATAATTCCTGTTTTAAACCTGTCGCCAGAAACAGGGAAACAATGAAAATAAGGGCAAAGAAAATTATAGCAGTACTTCCATTTCTGTTTTGACGAAGGAGAGTAGTAAAATATTTTTCTTCGGCCTTCAACCAGAATGAACGGGTCCGGTGTTTTTTTCTTTTCGTGGAATCAAAAAGGGTAAGCATTACCGGAAGGAGGGTAAGGGACACGAAGAGGGAGAGTAAAAGCGAAACAGCGATGACGATGGCAAGGTCCATGAATAATTTGGCAACAGCCCCCCGTAAAAAAAGGACCGGAAGAAACACGGCGATTGTTGTTAAGGTGGATGCCGTTACCGGCGCGGCAACCTCCTTAACCCCAAGGAAGGCAGCGGTTGTTTTACTCCCGGCATTCTGAAGGTGCCGGTGGATTGCCTCCGACACAACAATGGAATTGTCAACCATCATCCCGATGCCAAGGGCGAGTCCCGCCAGGGACATGATGTTTAAGGTGATGCCTTGAATGTAGAGCAGCAGAAAGGTTGAAATAACGGAAACGGGAATAGAGATTCCGACGGCAATGGTCTGCTGAAGGCTCCCTAAAGAAAGAAACAATACGAGTAAGGTAAAGAAAGCCCCGAGCATTAACGCTGAAAGAACAGAGTTTATCGCGTCGGTAATAAATCCCGCTTCGTGAAAAAAGACCTCCAGCTTAATCTGTTTTCCTGAATCGGAGGAAATGGAAGACTCGATGTGAGGCAAGGCTTTAAAAATATCCTCTACTACCTCTTTCGTATTGGCGCCATAACGCTTTTCCACAATGAGGGCCAAACCCTGTTTTCCATTAAATGAGGTGTACCCATCTCTCCGGGTTTCCAGGTCCCATGTCCCGGCATCCTCAAGGGCCATTTGAGTTCCCGGAATAAGTATCTTAGAAAGGTTGTCCGTTTTTCCGCTCATGAGACGGAGGGAATAGGAGTTGCGTCCTTCTCTTACTGTGCCGATCCGGTCGATTGAAGTTTCAAGAAGGGATTTTATCTGATGAGGAGTGACCCCGAACTCTTCGAATGCCCTGTCCGAAATGGTATAACGCTGATAGATTTCCGAACCGCCCTCGATGGTCACCCTGCCGACCCCATCCAATTGGTTGAGCTGCCTTACTATTACCTCCTCCGCGAGGCCCTTCAGTTCGGGAATTGATCCGTTTTCAGAGGTAAGGGCAATTACCGCAACCGGTTTGGCGTTTGGATCATGGTGCAAAATTACCGGTTTGGAAATTACCGAATTGCCGGACCTCAATGAGGTCAGCTTCTCTTTTATGAGGATTGTGGTAAGCTCGACAGACTTAAGCCGGGTAAATGAAAGGATAAGCAGGGAAAAGTCATCTTTCGCGATGCCTTCGATGGAACGGACCCCGGGCAGAGAAGAGAGGAGACTTTCCTGGGGCTGCAGGACCTCTTTTTCGATCTCTTCGGCTGTGAGACCCGGGGCTTTGGTAAAGAGGACCATTCTGGGGTAAGCGAGATCGGGAAGAAGTTCTACCGGGAGAATGGTTAACGCAATCAGCCCTAAAAAAATGAGCCCCAGAAAAAACATGAAGACCGCGACAGGTCTTCCCAGGAACCTGATATAGGGACTTTTTATTTTTGTGGTAATCATAATGAAATACCTATTCGTTGATTGAAACTTTTGCTTTATGGGTTAAAAGTGTATGCCCCTCTACCGCAATGAACTCTCCCGGATCGATCCCGGTCGTTCTTTCCGTTCCGGGACCGCCGTTGAAAGGCGCCGGTGTGACTTCCAGGTAATCGCCATTTTTTAATCCGATTTCGACCCAGCGCCACCAGGCAAGGCCGTCAGTAATGACAAAGACATAATACCGTTCCCCCTCCCGTAAGACAGCGTTCGATGGAATGATGATTCTTTCATCGAGGGTATCTACGGTAATAATCCCCTGCGCGAACATCCCCTTGAACACCGGGGTTGTCCCGGGATTGAAACGAAGGTTGACGGTATATCCCCCGGCAGCCATGTCCTTTTCCGGAATAGTCGATTCCACCGCGGCAGGGATAATAATTTCCTGGTTGACACCAATGGCAATAGCCGCACTCTGGCCTGTTCTGATTTTCTGAATATCCTTCTCCAGTACCGTGAGTGATGCCCTGGAAGAGGTAAAATGGAGGATAGTGCAGAGGTGGTCCCCTTCCCGTAGAACGGTACCGGGATGGATGCCGTTAAAACTGACAGCTCCGTTAATCGGGCTTTTAATTTCTCCATTTTCCAGTAATGTTTCGCAACGGATAACCTTTGCTAAAGCGGACCTGATTCCCGACTCGATTTCCTGCAGGTCCTTTCTGAACCCGCCCCTGTTGATGATCTGAATACTGATTGTCGTGTGATTCTCAAGAAAGGTCTCGTAGGATATTTGCCCGTTTTTATATTTTCTTTCCGTCTCGGAAAGCTTACTTTTTAATTCCACGATTTCCGGGGTACTGTTGTTTTGAATACCCGGATCCATGGCAAGCTTTCCTGCGAGGCTTTTTTGCGCAAGTAAAAGTTCATCTTTTGCCGCAATCAGGTCCCCTTCAATTTCCCTTGTGTCCAGTTTAAAAAGGAGATCGCCTTTTTTTACCTGCTCTCCCGGAACAACCAGGACCTCAAGGACCTGTCCGGAGAAGGGAACGTATAATACACGTTCCTCCCCTGGAAGGATACTTCCCCGGGCGGTAACCGTGAGGGGGAAGGGCATCAGTCTTACCTCTTCGATTGTAACCGGGAGAAGAGGCTCTACCTCATTATAGAAAAAATCGACGGTTTCATCTTTATCAGCGACTCCGGCAAAAGAGCGGAAAACAAGAAGACAGCCAATTGAAATGAAGAGTAAAATAGAAATGATAACGCAAATCTTTTTAATCATTTTTTCCCTGCAACATTTTAATTTTAAAAACTAACACAGTTTATAATATTTTGTGGTGCTATTATGGAGAAAAAAGACTTTACAGTCAACAAAAAAAAGGATTAACTTAAGGGAAATAAAAAAGGTTTGAGGTATAAAACGATGTACAAAGTGTTGATAGCCGAAAATGAGGGGTCTTTCATTTGTAAACTGAACAATTGCTTTAGCCGGAATGCAGATTTTGAGATAGTCGGGACTGTAGGAAGTTATGAAGGAGTTCTGGAATTCTTAAGGAATACCTCCGTGGACTGTATTTTGCTTTGCAACTGTTTACTGAATGGAGATTGCGGAGATATTATACAAAGGATAAAAGAACTGTCAAACAGCAAGGTCGCGGTGTTTTCGCTGGAAACAAACCTCAATGATATTAAAGTATTATTTCATTCAGGAGTCGATGGTTTTTTCTTTAGAGGTGTAACCGCCAATGATCTCGTAAATGGATTACGGATAATAATGAACGGGGGAGTCCATATCGACACAACCGGTTTACAATCCTTATTACATCATATATTAACCGGCACTGCAGAGTGTCCTGCGAATATGTATGACGCGTATGGACTTACAAAAAGGGAGCGAGAGGTGTTCGATCTGGCTGGATCCGGGTTAACAGTAAAGGAGATAGCTTTTAAATTGCATATTTGCAAGAAAACCGCGGAAACACACAGAGCAAATATAATGGCAAAGGCGGACATTGAATCAGCAACCCAATTTGCTATTGCCGCCTTTGCCCTCAAGAATGGTTATTCAGGAAAATCCAACGAAAACTAAGGATTTTCCTTAGTTTCCTAAGGTTTTCCCTTAGAAAAACCCGGTATTTACCCAGAGAATTCTACAAAAACCTGTGATACTCTCTTAATCAATAAAAGTGTATTTGCAAATATGAACAAAGGTACAAAATTATTTTTCATCATTCTGATTTTCCTCTCCGTCTGCTTAAGCGTTGCCTGGGCAGACGGAAGTGCGTTAGGTATCGACTACTACTACCTCCCGGGCTGCAGGAGCTGCCAGGAGTTTCTTGAGAACACCATTCCCGCACTTGAAGAAAAACTCATTGTGAACATAACCGTAAACCGCTTTGATATCCTCGACAGTGAGAACTACCGGGAGTGTGAAAAACGGCTCAAGGCCTCAGGAATCGGATTGGAAAGCTTTCCGGTAATCTTTGCCGGCAGCCAGGTCCTGGCAGGGGAAGAGCGAATAGCCGGAGGAATAGAGACCGCGCTCCTGTCATTGAAAAGCGGTACTGTTCAGCACCCGGAAGACAGGATGAGTAACTCAATAAAACTCTCCGGTTTCGGGGTTATCCCCGTCTTCATCGCCGGTCTCGTTGACGGCATCAACCCCTGCGCCTTCTCTACGATAGTATTTCTGATCCTTACCCTTTCCGCCGCGGGCAAAAAGGGGAGGGAGATACTTGTTATCGGGACATCCTTCACAGTAACGGTCTTTGTTACCTACTTCCTGATCGGCCTTGGGCTATTTACCATCATCAGGCAGGCATCGATGTATCCGGTTGTCTCACAGTGGATAAGAAGTGGTCTTACAGCAATACTGGTCCTGTTTGCGGCAGTGAGCCTGTACGATTACTTCCTGATTAAAAGAGGCAGGGGAGGCGAGATGCTCCTGAAGCTGCCGGAATCCCTCAAGAAGAAGATCCACGGCTCAATAAAGGTATACCGAAACACAACCGCTCTGACCCTTACCTCCGTCGCGGTAGGTTTCCTGGTTTCCATCTTTGAACTGAGCTGTACCGGACAGGTTTACTTCCCTGCCATCGCCTACATGGTACAGGCGGAAGGGGCGGCAGCACACTACTTCCTCCTTGGAATCTATAATGGAGGGTTCATTGTTCCCCTGGTTGTAGTGTTTGTTCTGATTTGCATGGGAGTGAATTCGAGAAGGATAGCGGACTTCTTTAACCGGCACTTAAGTGTGTCGAAGCTGGCTTTAAGCGGTGTGTTTGCGGCGCTGGCGGTTTTGAGTATTGGAGGATAGGAGCAAAATGATAGCGATAAGAAATATGAAAAGCACAATGAAGAGGACAGGTTTTCTCCTTGTTGTATTAGTTAGTCTCATCCTCACAACCTTTTTCTCCGTAGGAATACTGGAAAATCTTCGTTTCCTCCACGCGAGAGCTGACTGGGAACTGAACAAAAGAGCTGTCTTGGAATGGAATGAAGAAAAGGAGAGGTATGTTCCGGAAATAAGGATAACTCCGCTGATTGATGAAACACATATTCTTCTCTATTTTTCCCCCGGCTGCGGAAGCTGTGTGGAAGATCTCAAGGGATTGAAAGAGGTTTTCAATGAACGGGCGCTGCCGTTAGCGGGACTGAATCCCACAAGCATGAAAGATGAATCAGGTATGTTCACCAGACAACTCAAAGGGGATGAAGCGTACAACCTGGGGCTGCTGTATGGGATAGGTTTGTCTAACGCGGTACTTGTTGATGATACCGGACGGATTCTTAAAAGTAGAAGGCGTGATGAAACACTTCAATCCTTTTACCTTACGGCCCTCGCGATGGTGGAGGGGGAAGAATGAGTAGGTTTGTGAAATTAATTACGGCAATCGTAATACTGCTTCCCCTGGCAACGGGAATCATGGCATCGCGGGGTAACAAGGAAATTGAGAGATGGCAAGCGGAAAGACAGGGTGAACTCGCGGAACAACATAGTAAATACGAAGCGGGGAATTATATACCCGCGCCGGAACTTCCGAACGGTGAGAGCATCAACTTCCCAGGGAAGCCTGCTGTCCTCTTTTTTGCTGAACTTTCCAACCTGTCAGGTGTTTCCGATGTTCTTACAATGTACAGATTCAGCCGGTTTTTCGGTGACTCGATTGATATTCACTGGCTCTATTCCTGCCGGGAAGAGGTGTTGAAGCGGTTTGAGAAGAATTACCCTGAGATCGAGATTGATTGGATTTTTGATGGCGGTGACATGTTGTTTTATGAGCTTGGAAGGAGCTCACTCATTCTGGACGGGAACGGGCTGGTACAGGCACAGTTCAGCGCTGTTGATGAAAAGAGTATCAGGCTTTATCTGAATAAGATTGTGGAAGACAAATCAATGGGTAATGAGAAGAAGCTGCTTGTTTCCGGCATGAAGATAGAAGAACTCTACCTCTACCGGAAGGACGGCACAAGAGTACTGGATTTCACCGGGACCCTGTTTTTTCTCTCAACATTCTGCGACGCTTGTGATGAGTGGATAGAAGATGGAAGGATAGAGGCGATGGAGGGGGATGTGATGGTTGTACTGGATATTGAAGAGGTAAACAGTATGTGGGACGGGAAACTTGAAAAGATGGAGCGCCTCGAAAAGTATGATATCTGCTATCTTTTGGATGGAATGGGTTATGAGATGAGTTATCCGATGGCGGTAACGATAGGTGAATGATGATTAATTATTGTGATTAACTACCTGGCCAGGTGTTGATAAAATCAAAGCTTGTGCTTTGAAATATAATCATGTGAAGAGAACGAAAATGAAAAAAATAATTGTGTTGTTATTGTTATTTGTTGTGATAGGAACAGCAAATTTATTTGCTGTTTGTAATGGTTGGGTTACTACTGGTAGATATTGTACGGACAAAAATGTTTATCCAAGTTGTGGCCTTCTTGACTATATGGAACATACATGGACTAAGAACCAAAAAAGGAAATGTCGTATAGGATCATTTTATTGGACTGAATATAGGACTATTAGAAATACATCCTGTGGTGATTGTTAGTGAGTATTCTGAATTGTATATAATTGCTTCATAATATTAATTACTGGTTTTTATGTATGCTGTATTATTATTTTGTGATATATATAATAATTCAGATTGCTAGTTATAAAAACTTTAAATCAGTGGGAGGTAATCCCACTGATTTTAAAAAAAATATTAAATGATATTAATATAGGAATGGTGAATGTATATGAGAATAGCTTTTATTCGGAAATATTTAATAGTTATGATTATGACGATTTTAATTAGTACTTGTCAAAAGGAACAAGAAACATTAAAATCCGTTGACTATAAAAGTTCAGAAATTACAAACAGCACAGAGCCGGATATTATAAAAACAATTAATATCGGTACAACTATATTTTCAGAAAGTAGAGTAATTGAAGGTGTCGTTGTTAATATAAAGGATATAATAGAGATTTATGAACTAGGTCCATCACTTATTCTTGATAAAAATAAGTATATTATTAGTGATAGAGAAGAGTGCACTGTTTATTTATTAGATAATGGTAAATTAAAAAAATTAGTTGATTTTGGAAATGGTCCAACTGATTTAAAAACAATTTCTTCAGTTGCATCCAATGGTAGTTCTGTGTATATTAACGATTCGAACTCAAGAAAATTTGTAGAATTTGATACTAATGGAAAATTTATTAATTCATATATTACACAAAACCGTTATAATAAATTTTCTATTCAAAAGAGTGGAATCAATGCTGTTTTTACAGAATATTTGAAACCTTCTAGAACAGGCATCTGTTTTCATGAAGGGTTTTTAGAGATATCACAAGAAAGATATCCGCCCATATCAATAATGGATATTAAGGTTAGTATACCACCGGAAGAAGCTCAGCATTCTTATTTTTGTATGATTGCTTCTAATGACCGCTATACTGTTTTTACAAATCCAATCATAAATTATTTGTATGTTGTAGATAGTGTTGATTATACTGAAATACAATTTAATATTATAGATCCTTTTTACAGTAAGGAATATAAAGGTGAAAGATCGGTGAATGGTGTATCACCTTCTTTTCATCTTATAAACAATGCTGTAGCAATTGATGAGGATGGTGTTATTTTTTTAGGAAAAGGCGGGGGGTTCGATTATGGCAGAAAACATAGAATAGAAATATACACCGTAAGAGGAAATTATATTGAAACAATAATAGTTCAAAATCATCCGGATTTTCTTGACTGTAAAGATAATGTTCTTATGGTAACAGATAATTCTGAAAAGAATAATATTATGATATACGATTATTCAAAATATAAGGATTCATGGTTAGATTAAAGAGGATTTATTGCTTCAATACTTTTGTTAACAGACTCATAATCATTCCTGTTATTGGCCTGTTTTATTTTATTGTGGCGTTTATTTTTACTGTGAGGCGACATGTTAAACGATAGAGGGAATAAATAACACGTTGTTATTATTGTAACTGTCAAATCGACCCTACCCGATGGCGTAACGTAGCAGAAACCATTTCCTGATTAACTTACCTGTCGAGGGTCATCATATTCCCCACCCCGGGGTCATTAAGATTCCCCACCCCCATCTGGTGGTAACCTAATAGTCTTTTACCCTTCTTTGAGTGGATCGTCAACCAGGAAAACAGGTGAAGATCCAAGTTCTTTACGGTAAGAACGGCCTTTTGTGGTAATGATCTGAATTGGTAGAGAAATGGAGAGAGATGGTGATAGTTGAAACGGAGGCATGATATTTTTTTCGTCAATACTGCTGAAGGGCCTTCGTAAGCTCCTCCCTGTATCATCTTCACCAGCTCAGATGGCTCAAGAACCCGGACGTGACTCCCATACCCTAAAATCCACCGTTTAATTTCAATGAGGCTGTTGGTTGTCAGAGAGAAAAAAATGCTTCTATCCTCCTGTTCTTCGACCTCCTGGGTTTCGTGCCAGATCCGGTCGGGAATAACGGGGGGCTATTTCTGTGTCAAATTTGAGAGTAATCCGGTATTCCTTCTTCCCGGCTGATGAAGCAGTCCTTGATTGTGAATTCCCTCTATTAGGATTACATAGTTATTCTTAAAAGATTATACTACCCCCGCGTAGCAGTTATGGAAGATACATTCGGAAGAATTAAGATAATCCTTTCTCACCCCGACGAGGCTGGAAATGTCGGTGCCATTTGCAGGGCGATAAAAACCATGGGGATAACCAGGCTGGCGATAATCGGTGCCCGGGACCTTGATGTGGCAATTGTCCGGCGCCTCTCGGTACATGCTTTTGATGTTTTTGAAAGAGCAGAACGATTCGACACTCTGGAGGAGGCACTGGAAGGTTCGGTCCTTTCCGCGGCGCTAACAAGGCGGAGAGGAAAAAAGAGGAAGGCTTTCTCCATTCTTCCGGAAGAGCTCGCGGAAAAGGCTGGAAGCATTGGGGAGGGGACCCTTGCCCTGGTTTTCGGGAACGAGGAACATGGTCTTTCAAGTGGAGATGTCAAGCTCTGCAACCTTGCGGTACATATCCCCACTTCTCCGGAGTTCCCCTCCCTGAACCTGTCCCATGCTGTGCAGATTATCACCTACGAGCTCTACCGCCACTTAAAACCCGCCGCTTCCTGCCAGGTAATACAGCGGCAGCGGCTTGATGAGATTACCGATGCCGCTGCTCTAACACTGAAAAGTATTGGGTTCTTCGTCCTGACCGGCGAAGAGGACATGAAGGAATTTATCCGGGATATCCTCGGAAGGGCTTCCTTAAGTGAAAGTGAAGGCAGGCGAGTCAAGAAGCTCGTTACGAAGATCCGGAATCTATCTCTGAAGAAGAGGGGTCAAAGATGAAAAACGGTTTCATATCAACGTGCTTTCTCATCCGGTAGTGGGCGTAAAGTGAAAAAACAATAACTGGAACCACCGCAATAGAAACGATTGGGTAGAGAGACCAGGTGAATCGCCGGTGAATAAACAGATCTACCGCGATAACAACAATAAGGCTGGTAGAGAACAAAAGGGTAAACAATTTCCAGGAAAGCCGCCATTTTTGTTTGTTTGAAAGGGTAATTCCATGAAGATTGTCCTACTTCGGGTGTTTTGGCTCCTGGGCTGTTTCAAGTTTGGGTTCCCCGTGTAATAGCCTCCCGCAGTGGGAACAGGTTTTCAGGCTATCCTCTATCTCAACTCTGCAGTACTCACAATATGCCATGGTCGTCCTCCTCGTTGGACTCAATAAGGACTTTGGTTCCCGGTACAACAAAACTCTCCTTAAAACCTACAAAACGCATTCATGAATAGTACTCCGCATCCTTGAATGAATCAACAACAGCAATTCGCGTTTCAGCGGAAGTTATTAACAAATATGGATAGAATTTATAATAAAATGCGAATTGCTCTCCACTCTTAATCCCTTGCGCTGTCAGGTTTGGTTGTATATGATAGGATAACTGCCATATATAGAGCAGTTTGATATTATCACCTGATGAAATAGATCAAAGAGGACCTTCAATGAATATTGAGATTCGAGAAGTCAGAACCCGGGGAGATTTGAAAAAGTTCGTGAAATTCCCCTTTACCCTGTATAAAAACAACCGGTACTGGGCTCCACCTTTAATACAAGATGAAATGAAGAATTTCCGGGAGGATAAAAACCCTGCTTTTGAGCACTGTGAAGCAAATTTTTGGCTTGCCTATAAGGACGGGAAGGTTGTTGGAAGAATTGCGGGTATTATCAACAGACTTGTACAGGAGAAATGGAAACATAAAACGGCGAGATTTGGATGGATAGATTTTATTGATGATGAAGAGGTTTGCCGGGGACTCATTGAAACTGTCGAAAATTGGGTAAAATCGAAGGGAATGAATGGGCTTGAAGGCCCTATGGGTTTCACCGATCTCGATGAGGAAGGGATGCTTATTGAGGGTTTCGAGGAACAGGGGACCTATCCGATGATTTACAACTATCCCTATTACCCGAAACATCTTGAAAAGATAGGGTACAAGAAGCATGTTGACTGGATCGAATTTGAAATTAAGACACCGGAAGAGGTACCTGAGAAGGTGGAAAGGGTCAATGAGCTCGTATTAAAAAGGACCGGCCTGAAACTTCTTGACGCGAAAAATGCTAAGGATTATAAGCCTTATATCCCGGGATTCTGGAATCTCATTGATGAATCCTACTCCGGACTTTTTGGTACAGCTCCCCTCACCGAAAAGCAGAAGGAATACTATACGAACCAGTATTTCGGTTTTATCCTGCCCGATTACACAAAATTCATTCTAAATGAGAAAGATGAGATGATCGCTTTCGTGATCGCAATGCCATCATTAACCGAGGCTCTCAGAAAGGCAAATGGCAGACTCTTTCCCTTCGGATTTATATATATGCTGAGAGCCCTTAAAAAGGCAACGAAATTGGACTTTTACCTGGTTGGTGTAAAGAAAGAATATCGGGGACGAGGAGTCATCTCGATTCTGATGAGCGAAGTTAACAAGAACACTTTAAAAAACGGCATTGTATCGGCGGAAACAGCCGGGGAACTGGAGGATAACAAAGCTGTTCAGGATATATGGAGACATTATGATCATCGTCAGCATAAACGGAGACGCTGTTTTATAAAAATGTTATAGTCATTGTGTATAGATCCGGCGGATCCAGAGGGATTATTATCAGGGGTGGACTGGATTTTTACCCGGCTTTCTGATACCTGTCTTGAATCTTCCTCATGTCCTCGATGAGTTTTGTTATTTGCGTCACCCTTTTCGGGTCAGACAAGGTTTCGAGGTTTTTTTCGAGAAAGGTAATATAATTCGTCAATGCGTCAAACATAGTAAACGCTCCCTGATATCAATATCGGCATTTTTCAAGGAATTGAAACAAGAAATTTAATTTAGGACTTGACTATATAAAGAATACGTAACTATTCAGGTTGTAGGGGAAGGCTAATTAGACAATATGAAGTGACCCCCGTGCTTGCAATATCGTGGATTAGCTAACACAATAGTTAATCGGCTATGCGCAAGCATGCCACATACAAGAAACGGAGGCCACTATGAGAAGTGTAGTTTATGTAGGAATGGATGTCCATAAGGAAACAATAGCGCTCGCGGTTTTCAGAGACAACAATAAGAATGTAGAGTACGAGCGCGAGATAAGAAATGAGACGGGACAGATTATAAGATTCTTTAAAAAACTCAAAGAGAAAGAAGAGCATATCCTAACGTGTTATGAAGCCGGTCCAACAGGTTTTACACTCTACAGAATACTTGAGGAAATGGAGATAACCTGCTATGTCGCGGCTCCGTCACTTCTTCCACGCAAGCCCGGAGACAGGATCAAAACAGATAAACGTGATGCTGTAATGTTGGCTAAAGTCTTAAGAAATGGAGAAATTGTCTCAGTTCATGTACCAACCAGATCTGACGAAGCAGTTCGGGATTATCTGAGGATGTGTAATAATACGAGAAGTGATCTGAAAAAGCAAAAACAACGACTGTTAATGTTCTTACTGAGCATAGGTAAAAAATATGACACAGGTAAAGGGTACTGGACGGGAGCGCATAGGAAATGGCTAAAGTCCCTTGAGTTTGAAGAAGAACTGAGCAAGAGCGTTTTTGACGAATATTATATTGCAATATGCGAGCTGGAAGAAAAAATAGACAGATTCAAAGAAAAGATAGAAGAGATCAGTGCTGAGGCAAGGTATGCAGAAAAGGTTTCTAAGCTTAGATGCTTTAAAGGCATTGATACTCTAACAGCACTCACATTTGTAGTAGAAATAGATGATTTTCGAAGATTCGGTAAAGCTCATGGATTTATGGCATATATGGGCTTGGTTCCATCTGAATATTCCAGTGGTGAGAAAAGAAAACAGGGGGGTATTACAAAAGCCGGTAATTCAAGATTACGAAAACTGTTGATTGAATCAAGCTGGCATTACAGATATTATGGCCCGTCAAAAAGATTGTCTATGAGGAGAAAAGGTCAGGCACCAGAAACGATTGCTTATGCAGATAAAGCAGGGAGAAGGCTCAGTAAGAAGTATAGTAAGCTCATATTTCGGGGGAAAATACCTCAGAAAGCAGTTACCGCGGTAGCCAGAGAATTATCAGGATTTATCTGGGGAATGATGGTAGGAGAGACATCTTAAGTTTGAAATTTTATGCAAAATGTTAGAAAATATTATCTGGATGGAAGGATGGATAGAGAAACAACAGTGATAAAGGAGAATCCTCGATCAGCCTATGAGGCAGTTATTAAACTGATCCTCGATTTTAGACAGAGGCAGCTCCCGACGATCCCATTGACCTGCGGTAACCAATCCGCGAATATCAGAGTGGTCTATCGCCGCATAAACCGTTTCTCTATCTTTTCTTCTACTCAGATTAATTCATGGAGGTATAATAGTTAATATATCTGAACCTAACTTGACAAAGGTCACAACATATCAGGCTGTAGGCTGTAGGCTGTTAGGGTTTACGTATTGACCGAAGCAGGGCACCCAAAACCTT
>JAGLYY010000184.1 GCA_023131935.1 Spirochaetales bacterium
GAGAGGATTATATCGTACTTCATTTATTCACCTCTTTTTTTGTCCCTTTCTTCTTTTTAAGAGTTTGTATACATTCCCTGATCGGAATAATTACAGAAATCCCTTTATACTCGATTTCTTTCCGTATTATCTCCGCGTTTTCTTTTCTGTTCTTAGGAAGGGGACTGAACTCTTTCACATGGTCAGGATCAACACCAAGACCAAGGACCGCCTGTTTTAGACCGCTTGAGCTGACAATTGTGTCCTGTCCTCCGGTCATAGCCGTTGTACTGTTATCCAGTATCATTACAGTCATGTTGACATTCCTTGAAACTGCATCAACAAGTCCTGTCAGACCTGAATGCATAAATGTACTGTCACCGATAACCGCAATAACCGGGTGAAAGCCGGCATCTGACGCTCCTCTGGCCATGGTAATAGAAGCCCCCATACAAAGAGCTGTTTCAATCGCGTTATACGGCGGTAAATATCCAAGCGTATAACAACCGATATCAGAGGTCACAATTGATTCGTTAAAATCGGCTAAAACATCATTAAGGGCATTGAAACTATCCTCATGGGGGCAACCTCTGCATAACTGGGGAGGCCTTCCGGGAAGATTTCCTGCCGCTATGCTTAGGCCCTCGGACGCTGCAAGTCCTAATGCCGGTCTGATATTATCGGGATTAAGTTCACCGGTTGGCGGAACTACCGCATCCATTTTTCCATTAATGACCTTTTCGCCAGGCAGAATCCCCCTAAGAAGCCGCTCAACAAGGGGATACCCTTCTTCAATGACAACAATCCTATCAACTGCTTCGGCAAGTTTCTTTACCTTTTCTTCCGGTATCGGATAGGCACTGATATGAAGATGGGAGGGTTTAACAGTTAACTCTTCCAGATTTTCGTCATAATAATTTCGGGCAAGCCCCGTAGTAATTACTCCGTACTCTTTCAAATCACCGTTTATTACAAGCGGATTATATTCTGAGTTCTCAGTATATTCGAGAAACTCCTGCTGCTGTTCAAGAATGTGTGACCATGCCTTCCTGGAAATTCCAGGAAGAGTGATCCATCCGGTTTTATTCTTAAACTTTTCCATCTTATTCTCTTCCCGTTTTTTACCACGGGTAACAACGGCACGGGAGTGTGAAAGCCGCGTGACTAGTTTCAGCATGACAGGAATGTGAAATCTTTCTGAAAGCTCGAAAGCTTCTTTGGTCATTTCATAAGCTTCCTGCTGGTTGCGGGGCTCAAGGCAGATTATCTTCGCGAAATCGGCATAAAACCGGCTATCCTGTTCGTTCTGAGAGGAGTGCTGTCCCGGATCATCCGCGACGGCAAGAACCAGTCCGCCCTGTATATCCATTAAGGGTGAGTTCATAAAAGGATCAGCCGCTACATTCAATCCAACATGCTTCATGGTTACAAGGGCTCTCTGACCTACCATTGAACAGCCCACGGCTGCTTCATAGGCAGTTTTTTCATTAGAGCACCAGTTTGCTCTTGGACCATCTGTTTCATTGGAATGTCCTAGTAGATACTCCATTATTTCTGTTGAAGGGGTTCCCGGATATCCATAAGCAGCGGATATTCCCGCGTCTATAGCGCCAAGCGCAACCGCTTCGTCCCCAAGTAATACAAAATCAGACATATCAGCTCCTTTAAATAATAAGTAGAGTTTTTTTATAACCTGACAATTGTATATCGTCAAGTTTTTCCTTGAAACAGCCTGGATTATCTAAAATACTACCCGAACAGACACTTGCGCGGTAGACCAGAAGCACCACTTCGTCAGCCAATCCTACCTAATAGTCTACAGTCTATCCACCTACAGCCTTCCCCCACAGTCTATCTACCTGAACAATTACCAATATCACTAATAAGCCGGCGCGAGGTCGTCCACAAGGAAAAACAGGACCGGCATAAACCCCGCGTCATAGGCAAGCTTTGTAGTCCATACACGAGCAGTACCCGCGGCCTGCCATACTCGACCATTCCGGGCTCGTGCGGTAAATGCATATCGTACCACGGCCCCTTCCGGAAACTCGATGACCTCTTCAAAACTGAAGGTGTGACCCCGGGAAAGACCAGGCCTGGACCATATTTTCTCGCTGCCAAGAAGCCGGCCGGTAGCAGGATCGGTTATCTCCAGAACAATTCCATATTCCCCTTTCTCGTTTTTCTCAAAATCTTCACTATCGGCTTCACGGGCACCTGTATCCTTCCCCGGAGGAAGCAGTGAAAGGTATCCGATAACCCTCACCGGAGTACCGATACCGGGCCAGGTAACCCTGGAGTTTTGACCGAAGAGCAGGAAGGGCAACTCAATCATGATTTCATCATCAGGCAGCATTGCCTCTGTATAGTGGAGATAATGCCCGCCATCTGTCGCGATTACCACCTCAACTTCGATAAGCCGGTCACGATTCATCGGGACGATGTTGGAGCGGTAATCCAGGGTAATCGCATAAGTCTTCCCCTGTTTTCGGATCCGAACGCTGGAAGTATCCTGAAGGATAACTTCGTTCGTCCGGTAATACCGCACAGTAATCAATGCCCGCTCTCCGATACTGTCCCCATGTTCGGCGAGCGCTTCCGCTTCCCGTGGTTCAAGGCGCAATCCTTTCGCTTCCACGGCGATAATGCCCTCCACAGTCGAGGAAATGATCGGTGGAGCGGCAGGGGTAGTTTCATCAGCGACAGGTGTTTCATCTACAACCGGCGGGGAGACGGCTACTGTTTCATCAACCGCGGGCGGAGAGACGACGACTGGCGCGGCTTCACGAATCACCGATACCCGGTAGAGCCGCTGGGAGCCGTCTTCAGCAGCCACTATGAAAGTTACTACTTTCCTCTGGCCGGGTGCGACAGCAATCTCGATCGTCCGATTGGCGGAAGATCTTTCGCCAGGCCGATCCGCGACGAGTACATTTGCAACGGGACTGGCAGCGATAGCAGAGAGTCTGACCCGTTCGACGCCGGCCGGTAATCTGATGGTATAAGAGGCGATGCGGTGGGAGAACCTGGGATTCAGGACACCTCCCGCGGAAGACAGGGATGAGAGGAAGACGTTTGAATCCGGGGCAGAACGACGGATTACCAGGGCGTAGCGCCGTACACTCCCGTCCTGGGCAGTCACGTTCACAACAAGAGGAAGGGTATCACCACCAGGAAATGCAATGAGGGCGCCCCTTGTCGAAGCCGGATCTCCTTTATACTCGAATGCGTCTGCCCTGCCCCCTTCCGGAGCCGGAGTAAGGATGACCCTCGCGTATCTGCTTTGCGGGCGGGCTATAAGCGGCACTTCCCGGGTCGAAAAGGGAACATCCATGGTGTAGGACCTACGGTCCACCGTGAAGGAGGGAGACAGTTCGATACCGGGAATAGATAGAACTGCGAGCATGTTGTTGCGATCCGGGTCTCCCCTTTTTAGAATGATCGTATAGCTCTGCCGGGAAAAACCATCCTCAGCCATCGTTTCGACGACAATGGCGCGTTCCTGTCCGGACTGAAAATCAACACTCACGGCACCGGTGCTGCCGTGGGAAGTAATGCCCCCTATCGAGATGCTTTTCAGATACCGGCTTTCGCCGCGTACTTCCACCCTGATATTTCGGGTCGCATAGGGGACTTCTGCTGAATAAGTTTCGATATCCGGGCTAAAAGCGGGGTTCAACCGGCAGCCTTCGGGCAAAATCAGATTCCCGAGGCGAGCGTTCTGATCAGCCTCACGAACGCTTACCAGGTAGTGCCATCCTTCATCCTCACCGGAAACTTCGATCAAATAGGTCACAGGCACAGAGAAATCGTTTGATGAGATACCGTTCTGCTGAACAATCCGGTTTCCCGTTGAAATGACAGTTATGACAGCTTCTGTGTTAAGGGAGAGGCTGGCTACAAGATTCCTCATATCGATACCCGGCGGCACAACGAGTTCGATCCTCTTGGGATCAGCTTTTCTGTTGATTAAGCCAATCACATCCTGGGAGAGTCCCGGATTCCGGGATGATAACAATATGAAGGAATCCACAGGACCGGGACCACGACCGAACAGGGAACGGCAGCTGCTGAGTCCCGTAACCGCTATAATTACAACTAATGCGAAGAGCATAAGCTTCTTCATCTGAACCTCCGTGTATGGGGTTATTGTACATCATTGGATGCTGTTTTTCTTCCTGAAACTGGAATGATCACCCTATCTGACGATAAAAAGCAAGCCGGAATACTAAGATCTTTTTTCATTCCTCTTTTTAATTGGTAATTATAGTGCAGGTTTTACAAAAATAGTGGAGGCATTTATTAATAAAAATAATGTATACTAAATCATTCAAATGAAAACAGCATTGGATAATCGTTACAGCTATTCAGATCCTATGTTCCCTTTCTTCGTCGAAGAAAAAAGAGTTGTCTCCGGTTCGCTGCCGGTTGCCGCTGATTATCAGATTGTGTATCTCGAAAAAGGTAAAACATATTATAGAAACGATGGTATTCAGACGGTTGCGGCTCCGCATGCCATGATCATTCCCCACGGCCATGGAGCGACTGTGTCGTTTGCGAAAGGTTCAGTGATTATGAGGCTCATTTTCGGGCAGTCGTTTATTGAAGAAGTAATAATCCGATGCTGGGATGATTCTCTGTTCCTGTCCTTTAACCTTGCAGCAGATTCCACTGGCGGGATTGTATTTATATCCCTTTCCGGAAACGATTCTCAGGAAATTTCAGCTATTTATAATTCTTTGATTGTTGAACAAAATAACATGCTCACAATGGAACGAACAATGATAAGGCTTAAATTCATTCAGCTTCTAACCCTCTTTTACCGCTTTTCTCTGCCTTCAGGATCAATGGCCGCGGAATGTTCCGCTGTCTGGAACATGAGGGAGGTAATCAAGTATGTTCAGGAGAATTATTCTCAAAATATCACCCTTGGAGAGATTGCTTCCCGCTGCGCTCTGAACCCCAGTTATTTTTCAAGGTCATTCAGAGAAACCGCGGGCGTACCTTTATTTGAATATATTAACCGGATCAGGATTCAGAAATCCTGTATTCTCCTGAAACGAAGTGATATGTCCATTATCGATATTGCTTATTCGGTCGGTTATAACAATATCTCCTTTTTTAACCGTTATTTTCGCAAGATTATGAAGATGTCCCCCCGTGAATACAGGCACGTCAGCAGAAAGTAATAATAGTACAGTTCCCGCACTTTTTTTATAAGATGGTGTTAGAACGATTTCAAGGATTGATTTAATATTTATTTTAGAGTGCCCCAAAGCTTGTGGGTCTGAATTATTAAGGAGTTTTTACAGGTATTCACGAGCACGAAACCGCCTTCTAAGGGTATTACAAGGATACTCATGGATGATCACTTGGGTAACCATAAACTTTGGGGCACTTACTATTTATTTGCATGCTGAAGGAGGCATCTATGAAGAGCATTAAGGTTTTTTTGGAAGATTCACCTATTGCAGAGAAGGTGAGGCTTGAATCAAGGGTCATTACACACAGGAGGGTACTTAGTCCACGGGACCTTGTAAATAAAAGTGATGGAGAATACATCGCTTCGAGTGATGAAGTTTGTGAATTGGAAGTTGGCGGACAGATTCTCGCGAAGGGAAAGATTGTAAGAAAACGGGGCGTATACTTTTTTAAGGTGCTTGAAAGCAGCATCAGCATAAAACAAATGGAGGCGGAATAATGAAGATTGGCAGTATCAGAGAGGTTAAGGTACCAATGCAGGTGATTATTGGAGAGACTGCACAGACTGTTGAAAATATAGCAGAAATAGGTGTCGGGTCGATAATTCAACTTGATAGTTTTGCCGGAGAACCGTTAGATCTTGTTGCTGCCGGCGAGAAAATCGCCCGAGGTGAGGTAGTAGTGATAGATGAGAATTTTGGTATCCGCGTTACTGAGATCCTTAGCAGTAAGGAGTAGATCATGTGCGAACAAGATACATATAATAGTGTTCAGGTTTTAAAAGGTTCCGAAATTATAGGTACATCTTTGAAGAAAGACCGTGAATATAAAATTAAATTATATGATTTTAAACGTCCCGATAAATTTTCCAGGGAACAGATAAGAACTATAGCAGTTATGCACGAAACATTTGCCCGCTTTTGTTCCTCAACCCTTTCTGCCATGCTGCGCAGTCAGGTCGAAATTAAGGTTGCGTGTGTTGATCAGATGACTTTCGGGGAGTTTCTTCAATCAATTCAGCTTGCCCCGGTTATGGGTATCCTTAATATGGAACCGCTTAAAGGAACCGCGGCACTTGAATTTGACGGCGATATTACCTTCGCTGTTGTGGAGAGACTTTTCGGCGGAGGAGGGAATGTGTCTCCAGTAAAAAGGTCTCTTACTCATATTGAAAGGACCTTTATTGAGGAAACCATCAGCAGGGTTTCAGGTGATTTAGCAAAATCCTGGAATAAAATAATAGCGCTGAAGCCGGAACTCCAGCAGATAGAGACAAATCCTGCTCATGCCCAGATTGTACCTCCGCAGGAGATGATTGTTCTAATCACTTTCGATGTAGTGATAGACGGGACAAAAGGGATGATGAATTTATGCTTACCCTATCTGACAATTGAACCTATAATAAGCAAGCTCTCTGCCCAATACTGGTTTTCATCATCACTAAAAAGGGAAACGAACCAGCCAAACAGGTTTGCCGGCGATATGAAAGTTGATGCGGAGATCTTCTATCGTGGAGATTCTTTATCACTGAAAGAACTGGGAGCACTAAGACGAAATTCCATGATAAAACTACCCGATTATCAATATGGGAAGGCATTCCTGAGGGCAGGTGGGGAAGATGTTCTGGAAATCCGGAGGAAAGAGAACAGGGCGAAAGCTTTTTATATTATTGAAACAAAAAAAGATACAGATAACCAATGGATGCCGGCGCTGGAAAAGGAGAGCTCTGAAGAGGTCCGTCTCGCAAAACTGATTGAAGCCCCACTGGATGCTTTTATATTTGAAATTAAAAAGGGTATGGGCAGGATTGAAAATAGTATTACCGAACTTGTAGAACGACAGGACGCCCTGACCGACCGGCTTTATTACCGCACTGGAGATGAGGAGGTAATGAACAAAGCGGC
The DNA here is from genome assembly GCA_023131935.1 of Spirochaetales bacterium. GTDB lineage: Bacteria > Spirochaetota > Spirochaetia > JAGLYY01 > JAGLYY01 > JAGLYY01. Next base: position 7,086 of record JAGLYY010000184.1, read on the forward strand.
GGGTTCAGGTGGCGAGAAGCCGTTTGATTTCATAACTATTGAAGACTGCGACAATCTATTTAATCTGATTGCTAATGAGCATCCACAGACACTTGCCCTGATACTTTCCTATCTGGATTCCGGAATAGCATCGACGCTGCTTACACGCCTGCCCGAGCAGCTCCAGGTGGAAGTGGTGGAAAGAATTGCTACACTAAACCGGATTGCTCCCGAAGTGTTGGTAAAACTTGAACGCATTCTCGAATACAGTCTGAATACCATCCACACATCAACATACCATGCGGGAGGAATAGATGCGATTATCGATATACTGAATATTTCCAGCAGGAGTGTGGAAAAAAATGTTATTTTGGGGCTTGAAAAAAGCAATCGGGAACTGGCGGAAAAAATCAAAGCAAACATGTTTGTCTTTGAGGACATCGTGCTGCTTGATCCTGATGCAACAGCTGCTGTTATCAAAGCCGCGGATAAAAACGATCTTTTAAAGGCCCTGAAATCTGTTCCGGAAATTGTAAGGGAATATATCTATGATAATTTTCCGGGGGATGAACTTGAAACCTTCAAGGCCGATTTCGAAACCCTCCGCAGAACCAGGCTGAGCGAAGTTGAAGCGGCTCAGCAACGGATAGTATCCGTAATACGGGAACTGGAGGAAGCGGGAGCGATTGTAGTTGCGCGTCCGGACGAGGTAGTCGAATAGCGGCTATAACTACCTGCGCCCGGCTTCCATATAAAAGAGGTAACTGTTCAGGTGGATAGACTGTGGGGGGGGGAGAGAAGGCTGTAGGTGGATAGGCTGTAGGCTATTAGGTAGGTAGGCAGTAAGCCTGTAGTAACCTAACAGCCTACAGTCTAATAGCCTACAGCCT
>JAGLYY010000185.1 GCA_023131935.1 Spirochaetales bacterium
AAGCCTTATAGAAGAGGATGTTCCCTATGTAAAAGCCGGCATGCGGGCTGAATGCTTTTTCGATGCAAGGCCTGAAGATATACTTTCTGCACGAATCGATCGAATTGTGCCGGACCGCAGGGCCGGCGAGCGTCCCCTCTATACCGTATATATTACCCTGGATAAAGAAAGCGATATACACGACCTCCTTCCGGGTATGACGGTGGACTCTTCTATCGTGCTGGATCAACGCCTTGATGTGCTGATCATTCCCAGAATACTTGTTCGGTCTCGGCCTGACGGAACAGCAAAGGTAGAGGTATGGAATGGCAGCGAAATAGAGCCGCGTTCAATCAAAGTTGGACTGCGAGGCGATCTCAACAGAGAGATCCTTGATGGTTTAACAGAGGGAGAAATGGTTTTACAGCGATGAATAATAGAGAAGGTCTGGCTGAACCTGCTGCAAACGGGCGTAAGAATGCCTTAATCGAGATGAAGGGCATCGAAAAGGTGTATCAAATGGGGAAAATGCAGGTGCACGCTCTAAGGGAAGTGAGCCTCACCGTGCAGTACGGTGACTTCTTTGCAGTGAGAGGGGCTTCGGGGAGCGGTAAAAGCACACTTCTCAGTATCATCGGCTGCCTGGACAGGCCGACTTCGGGAAGCTTCAGATTGGATGGTGAAGAGGTGGAAAGCTTGAGCGATAAGAGGCTTGCCCATATCCGGAATCACCGTATCGGTTTTATCTTCCAGACATTTAACCTGCTCCCGCGCATGAGCGCGCTCGAAAACGTGCTCATGCCTTTGATGTATGGGAACAGGGAAAGAAATGATAGAAAGAAGCTTGCCGTGAATGCCCTTAAGGCGGTCGGACTGAGGAACCGGATCGATCACCATCCAAGTGAACTGTCCGGCGGGGAGCAACAGCGAGTCGCCATCGCCCGAGCCCTGGTAACAGAGCCATCAGTGATACTTGCCGACGAACCCACGGGGAATCTGGATAGCAATACAGGTAAGGAGATACTGGATATCCTGACCGGGCTTCACGCTAAGAGACGTACTCTTATACTCATTACACACGATGCAGGCGTCGCCTCCTGTGCAGAGCGCACGTTGTGGCTGGAAGACGGGGAACTCAGGGAGGAATTAATTGCATATAGCTGACATGCTTTCAACTTCCCTTAAGGGTGTAGCGGAAAACGGGCTGCGTACCTTCCTGACTACCCTTGGAATCATTATCGGGGTTGCCTCGGTGATATCCGTGTTGGCTTTGGGCAATGGTGCGCGAGTTAAGGTGGACAGGCAATTTCGCTCTCTGGGCTCTGATGAAGTGAATATCAGCGCACGCAACAAGATCGATGATGGGGAAACCGTTCTTTTCGGTGAAAAGCTTAGCTATTCAGACGGACTTGAGATGGTAGACAACGTTCCCCTGGTCGACAGGATTGATCTATCGGTGGGCGGAAGCGTAAAGATACGAAGGGAGAGGATCTTGCTGGAGGCGAGTCTGAACGGGGCCATAGCCCATCTTTTAGCAACATGGGCTTCTGCTAAAGAACTGGTGCCGTCCTACTTTATGGACGATGGAATTCTGAGCGGGAGAGACTACATCGAGTATGGCAGGTTCTTCTCCCCATTTGAGGTTGCCGCGTGTGCACCGGTATGTGTACTGGGAAATGTTGCCGCTGAATTCCTCTTCGGGGGTGACGAGCCGGTCGGACAGACAGTGTGGATCAGCAGGCAGCGTTTTCAGGTGATCGGTGTGCTTTATGAGATGAAGTACACGGATTCGGAGAAAAACCTGCGCCGTAACCCGAACAAAGATCTGGTTATCGTGCCTATCAGCTCTGCAATCGGTCTCCTCTTCCACGAAGAACCCTCTGTGAGTATTACGGCTCATGTAACGGATGAAGGGAGAATTCTTCATTACTTAATCTATCCTTTTCCTTAGAGCCCCAATATCCTGAGGAGGGGGAAAACCATACGCTGTTTGGATCATTTTCCGAGCTTTTCTCAAAGGATGCGTATCTCAACTGCGCTTTTTCAATTGGTCTGAATATTCCGTTCTATTGTGGAGGCAAGAAAAAGTATCAAAGAGAAATCAGCCTGGCTCCGGAAAGAATTGCCCGGGAGAATCTTCTTTCAAGCCAAAGATCTGTTCATCACAATCTTGAGGTGCTATTTCAAAGAATGAGGAACTTGGAAGAGAAGGCGGAGTTTCTCAGGGACAGTATACAATTGGGGAAAACAAAGATAGAGTATGAAAAAAGACAATGTGAGATTGGAGAATCAACTCATTTTGAGCTTCAAAATGTAGAGTTTGATCTTGAAGCAAGATCAAACGAACTTTGGGTGGCGAGGGCTGATCTGATACTGGTGATACTGGATGTGTACATGTCAGCCGGAAAGGATCTTGAGAGTTTGATTGAAGAACTGGTAAAATGAACATCTGGCTATGATCAATCGTATAGAACCACCGTACTGGAAAATCTTTTATTTAAAGGCTCCATTCAGGCAATAAAAGATGTAGTTATTCCTGTTTAAATTAGTGACATATCCGATGATTATTACTTTTTTATTATCTATCAGGTAGATTCAGATAATTCCCGCAACTGGTCCCGCAGTTTTGCTGCCCGCTCATAATCTTCGATCTCAACGGCTTTGTGAAGTTCCGCGTTAAGCTGCTCTTTTTTGCTGACAGGGAAGGTTTCCATTTGCTTAAGAATCCCTGTAATATGTTCCTGTCCGCGTTTTTTTTCCAGTTCGAAAAGAGGAGTAGGAACAGGCGGCATCCTGTTCAGTTCATCTATTGCCTTTTCCAGAACGGATTGTGCGGTAGATATATTGTGAGCTTCCATTTCAATCATCGCGTGAGAAACGGCATGTATTCTATAAATGTAAGGTTTGTATTGGAGTATGCTATACCGTGCTTCGTCAGAGCAATACCTTTCTACAAGATCGCATAGCGCCAGATTATGAGCAGTATCTTCCATCACTTTCTCGTAATTCCTGGTTTGAAAGAGAATGAGATACCTGAAATAGTATAGCAAGCCCTCCTGCTGGAGGATTTTGAGGTCGTCTGTCGACAAACTGAAAGGGTCTGCCTTCTCCTCTCCCTTTTTAAGTCTGTCCTGATATGCCGCGAGGGCTGAATCTTTTCCATCAATTTTTTTCCCATCAGGTCTTCCCTTAAGCTCAAACTGCTCCACACCGAGGGGGAGCCGGACCTGCATAATTTCCCGGCCATCAGGGGTAGTGAAAAATCTGATGTTATCATCCTCACCGTACTCCCATTC
>JAGLYY010000186.1 GCA_023131935.1 Spirochaetales bacterium
TTCCCTAGCCTCACCTTTCGTTACTTTACCCATGACGAGAAAGGCCCCGAACATACAGATCGATGCGAAGACAAAGATTCCCTGGAACCCGAAGAGGTCGATAATGAATCCGGTTACCGGAGGGGCTCCGATGGCAGCCGCCTGGGAGAAGGTGTAATACAGCCCTGTGTAGATACCCATATTACCATAACTCGCCATCTGCCAGAGCATCGGGAAGGAATTGGTGACAATGGAAACCCAGAAGGTCCCGAAAATGAAGAGTAGAACAAAGAAACTCAATAACATGGCAGACTGGGAAAAGCCAAAGAGTGTTCTGAATGAAGCATGGGTTGCCAGGATGAGGGTAATAATCGTCAGTAGAATGAGGGCACCACGGATGGTTTTCTTTCTGCCGATTTTATGGGCGATTACACCGCTGGGGATTGCAAAGAGGGCGTAAGCGATGGCGACCATTCCCGCGGAGAGTCCTGCTGTACCGGAAGAAACACCGATTATCTCCTTTGAGTAAAGTCCGATAAAAGGAAGTACACCCTGGTAGCCTAAGAACCAGAGGAAAAGGGCGACCAGGATGAGGAAGGCGCTGCGGTCCTTTCCGGAAAAGATGAGTTTCAGGGAATCCCTTACTTTTACCTTTTCTTCCTCATCTGCCCGGTGTTTTTCTTTAATAAAGATAACCAGCGCGAGGGTGGCGAGAATGACGAAGACACCTGCAATAGGGAAGGAAAGAATCTCATCCGTAGGTCCCCTGCCGGGAATATTGATCTTTACATCCATCAGCTTCGCGAGGCCGATAGTTCCTACTATGGCAGCGATCCCTCCCATGGTGTTGATAACCCCATTTGCCTCAGACCGGTATTCCCCCGGAATGGTGTCGGGCATAAGGGCAACAACAGGTCCCCGGGCAGCCTGTTTGAAGATGTTCAGAAAGAAGATTGCAACGATGAGAATACCCAGGCTCCAGAGAGCAGAGAAAGGGATGAGCCCAAAAAATATCGCGGAAAGGGGCAGGGTAACTATGATATAGGGCATCCGTCTGCCAATGGGTGTCCTTGTTTTATCCGACATAGCAGCGACGATGGGGATGAGGAAGATAGCAAAGATGTTATCGAGGGTCATGACCGAACCGATTAGCCCCTTGGAGCTGATATATTTCGATAAAAAGATCGGAATGTAGGTGTCATACAGGGGATCCATAAGCCCCATGGTAAAAAAACCAAGTCCGATTATGAAAGTAATGCCATAGTACTTCTTCATGCCCTCTTTTACTTTCACTGTGTCTCTCCTTCTGCTGTTATTAAGATTGCTGTCCTTTCAGCCTAAGGGCAAAGGTGGAAGGCGTCAAGGAGGAAAATATTTTGGGTTTTCTTTATTCTTGCCGGTATTATGTATTGATAGTATCCTTTTCCCTATGGTTACCTGGGAAAATATGACCCCTGAAGAGCGGGACCGATTAATTTATCTTACCTTAAAAGAAGACGCGTTGAAGGCAATTGTGGCTATTATGCGAAAGAAGCACGGACCCAATGTCTCAACGGAGCAGATCATGCGGTTTGCTTTCAGGGTTGCCAGGAACAGGATGATCCCGAAGCATTTGAAAAAGACAAAAACACAGTAGGTTTCTCCTTTTTTTTAAGGATGATGACTATGATAGGACTTACGTATGCAGGAGTGGAAACGACAGATACAGGGACGACTGAAATCCCGGGATGATCTCGAAGAACGATTTGATCTCACTAAAGATGAGCAGGACTTCTTTTCCGGTAAAAACCAGGGGCTTGAACTGGGGATAACCCCTTATTATTTCAACCTGATTGGGGATGTCCCGGATGATCCGGTCCGCCTGCAATGCATCCCCCGTGTACAGGAAAGAACCATCCTCCCTTACGAGATAGCTGATCCCCTGTGTGAAAAGGGGTATTCACCAGTTCCGCGGCTGATTCACCGATACCAGGACCGGGCACTGCTCCTTGTAACGGGCTTCTGCTCGGTTTACTGCCGGCACTGTTTCAGACGATATTTCACCGGTAACAGGGAGAAGCCGGTTTCCATTGAGGAAACTCAGGCAGCTGCCGCATATCTTGCCAGACATGTAGAGATTAAGGAACTCCTCCTTTCCGGTGGTGACCCCCTGACTCTCGATGACAGTCCTCTTGAGAAATTGTTGCAGGTCCTTCGGGAGGCCCGCCAGGATTTAGTGTTCCGGGTAGCCACCCGAATTCCGGTTGTTCTGCCCCAAAGGATAACTCCTGAACTTGTCGAACTCCTCGCATCTTACAAGCCCCTCTGGCTCGTAACCCAGTATAATCATCCGGTTGAATTGACAGAGCAAAGCCTCAAAACCCTGAACTCACTAATTGATGCAGGGGTCCCTGTTCTCAATCAAACGGTCCTGCTGAAAGGGGTAAATGATAGAGTTGAAATCCTCGAGGAACTGTTCCATAGACTTGTAGACGCCAGGGTCAAGCCCTATTACCTCTTTCAGGGAGATCTGGCTTCGGGAACCTCCCATTTTCGGGTACCATTAAAACAGGGAATCGAGATAATAAAAGAACTCAGGTCTCGAATGTCAGGCCTAAGTCTTCCTGTCTATGCCGTTGATCTGCCCGATGGGGGAGGCAAGGTCCCCCTTACGGAATCCTATTTAATCAGAGAGGAGGAAGGGTGGCTGATTTTCCGGTCTATTGAAGGAGAGATATACAAGTATCCCGTAGAGGATTAAAGAAACACATGTAGTCGAGCTCTGGGGTGATTCCTTTGGAAATCTGCAGAAAGCCCTATATCCTAGAGCTGTATTTTAGTTTTATTCCCGTTGTTCAATATCTTCGTTCTCTCTATACTGCATGCATGGATAAGAAAATCGACCACCTCTGGTGGGAAGAAATCAGCAGAGAAAAAGTGGCAGATGCCCGCATTTTTAATCTCTATAAAGTAAAACGCCGATCTCCGGAGGGAGTAACTGCAACATTCAGCCTTATCGATGCTCCCTCATGGGTCACGATTGTGCCTGTTACCAGAGATGAAGAGGGTAGGGCCTGTTTTGTAATGGTCCGTCAATACCGTCACGGGAGTGGGACTGTTACCATGGAATTCCCCGCGGGAACAGTGGATCCGGGAGAAGAGCCGGCCGCCTGCGCGGCAAGAGAGCTTGAAGAGGAAACCGGCTATGTCCCGGGGAAACTTATTCACCTGGGAGCCTTAAATCCGAATCCTGCTTTTATTAATAATGAACTTTCGGTTTTTCTGGCGGAGGATCTTCATCAGCAAAATGGCCAGAATCTGGATGATCATGAGTATGTGGATTACCATCTCATTCCAGTTGAAAAAGTAGAATCAGAAATAGGTACAGGTGATTATTCAAATGGAAGTTCCATGATCGCAATGGCCTACTACTGGCGCTGGCAGAGGGAAAATATGGTGGAATAGGCGGTCTGCCCCGCAGGACCGGCTTGAAACGCTGGTGAATAAAAAAACCACTCGTTTGAGTGGTTTTTTCTGAACATAGAGGCGCCGACCGGATTCGAACCGGTGCATGAAGGTTTTGCAGACCTCTCCCTTACCACTTGGGTACGGCGCCATGAATAGTGCTTGAAGAAGATAACAAAAATAAGGATTGATGTCCAGCCTCAATAATTCTGCTATACTCAATCTTCGGCCTGCTTTATGGGCGTAGGCCACGATTTCTAGTGGAAAGCCTTTTCTCCTCTGTGTAAGCCGTTTGGATGGTTGGTAATATCGAAAACCAAATAATATTAATTTTATTACAGACATTAAAGTAAAAATACTAAAGATTGAGGGTGTTAAATGTAATGCAAATGTTATCTTGATTCCAATTCATTCATAAATATTCACCAGATAGTGTTGATGATTTTTGCCTTGATGAGATTTTTGTCAGCGGTCACTAATGGAGCATCCTCAACTAGGGATGTGGCTGCTATGATTCTATCCGCTGGGTCCCGGTTTACACTATCGTCGAAATCTACAGACATCCTGGCGATTTCCGGCGTTATCGGATTCACTTGAATACCAAATGAGCTCAAGAGTAGTTCAATGTATTCTGAGTAGCTGGTGTCTATGATCAAGCGACCGCTTTTCGTGAGCATCGCGATTTCCCAAAGGCTTATGTCTGACATGATCAGTGAGTTGTTTTTAATCGCTTTTTTAGCATTCTTTGACAGCCTGTCTGGGGAGAGAGATAACCACACTAGTGAACAGGTATCTAAAGTGATCATGTCGATGATTTCCAATCAACAGAGATTGGGTCAGTCACATTCTTGAGGACAGCCGTTTTTGCTAGTTCTTCCAGTCTTTTTCGGGCCGAATCAATTTTGTTCTCTGGTGGTATGATCTTGGCAATTTCCTTTCCTCTTGAGGTTATGATGATTTCTTCACCTCTTGAGATATATCCAAGGTATTCCTGAATGTGGGCTCGGAAAT
>JAGLYY010000187.1 GCA_023131935.1 Spirochaetales bacterium
GTTCGAGCTTTTTTATCTTCTGCCGGCGGAATGAAATATAGAGGTTTAATGTTTTCGGCACCCACTCGCTTTCTGACTCCTCTTCCTACGTGCCACCACAGTCTTGAACGATTCCCGTGTTCGTGTACGGGAGAATCCCAACCTCAAGGCACAGCACCTCGGCTACATAACCGCGGGCGAGGAAGTGGAAATTCTTGACCGCTCCGGCGTCAAGGTGCAGATCGGCGACATGAACGACTGGTGGTACAAGATCAAACAGAAAAGCGACGGTTTTGAGGTTTGGGCGTATTGACCTCTCCTTGATCTTGCCGAAAAGCAGGGGGATATTGTTGCACCTGTGCAGGAAGATAGCAGTGCGGGAAGAAGTGAAAGATGATGAAGAATGAAAAGTGGGGATAGCATTAAAGGCTGTTGCGTGCCGGTAAAAAAGGGTATATGGTCATAATATGGATAGAAATGAAATTTTGGAAAGCATACATTCGAATCTTGGCAAAATAAAGAGCTATGGTATTGAGAGAATAGGATTATTCGGATCATACGCAAGGTGCCAGCCTTTGCCTGAAAGTGATGTCGATATCCTCGTTTCATTTCGTGAAGGTGAAAAAACCTTTGATAATTACATGGATCTGAAATTTTTTCTCGAAAATCTTTTCGACGGAATCAGTGTTGATCTTGTTGTTGAAGAAACGTTGAAAGAAGCGATTAAGCCTTACGTGTATGAAGATATGCAATATGTCACGTGATATTCTTATTCATGAATACTTCGGAGTGGACACGGAGATCATTTGGGATGTAATCAAGAATAAACTTGAATCCCTCAAACGTGTTGTTGTTTCACTTGCAAATCACTAAGCTCAATTCGCATAAGGCAAATATCTTCTTGTTCTTCATAGGTTAACGGATCTTTCTTGTACTGCATAAAAAAGACCCGCACATTTTAGCATGCAGAGCAGAGGCTTGGCGGGTTTGCTAATAATAATGTCGTCGAAATCCGGCCCTTTGTCAACAAATAGTCGAAAATGGCGTATGGACCTTTCCTTGACCTTGCTGAAGAGTAGGGAGCTATTATTGTTGCATCGGTGCAGGAAGATAGCGGGTCCGGGAGAAATTTAGGATGATGAAGAGGGGAGGGGAAACAACAGATATGGAGAGCATCGCAAGGCGGCAACGCCGATTTTCGCAGATAAATACTATCGTGTCCAATCGGCGTGAACCCATTCCATTTACCGGTCTTGATGATGAAGGGAAGCCGCGATACTATGGTAATAATGAAGCTGAAAGTTATCTCAGCGCACCGTAGCAGGGAATAATTATGATTAGTTCGAAGGAAATAGCAAGCATTTCAAAGACTATAATAGACACATACAAACCCGAAAAAGTGATATTATTTGGCTCATATGCAAGGGAAACGGCGAATGAAAGCAGTGACCTTGATCTGTTGATAATATCTGATCGGGAAAAGAACCTTCCCAGGTATAAAAGAGGACTTAAGCTGCGGGTTAAGCTTGCGGAATACCGCTTTAAGAAAGATCTCCTGTTTTATACTTTTGATGAAATATCGAAATGGGAACAAGTACAAAACAGCTTCATATATAACGTTATCAAAGAAGGAATAGTGCTTTATGGATGAAATGAAAGTGGAATATATAGAAAACTGGCTGAAGAAGGCTGAAAATGATTTAAAGAATGTGAAGAATAATTTTACTGTTAAGGAAGAAGATATTCCAACAGATACAGTATGTTTTCATTGTCAGCAGGCCGGTGAGAAGTACTTAAAAGCCTATCTTATATTTGCCGGGATACAGTTTCCCGCGACACATAGTCTTGCAGATCTTGTTGCATTGTGCAGTGAAAATGATCCTATGTTTAGAGAAATAATAGAGAAGGCAGAAAGCCTTACTCCTTTTGCTGTTGAAATACGCTATCCTGATGATTTTATTGTACCCACAATTGAAGAAACCAAAGAGGCATATGAAACAGCAAAAGAGATCAGGGAATTTGTACTAAAAAGAATAGATATAAGATGAGGCAAGGTTCTATATTAAAAGCATCATGCTGCTGCAAAAACCATTAGCAGGAAGATGAAGGGAAGTTGCAGTTCTGCGGTAGTCCGATGTATAATGCACCCATGAGTCAGTGTTATAATTGTGGTTCAAAAATCGAAGGTCCCATTTATCGGGCGGATGTCTGTCCCTCGTGCGGAAAAGATGTGAAAGTTTGTCTGAATTGCCGCTTTTATTCCCCCGGAGCTCACTGGGATTGTAACGAAACCATTGGGGAGCCGGTCTGGGAAAAGGACCGTGGGAACTTCTGCGATTTCTTTGTTCTTTCTGATAAAGGTACGCCGGGAAATAAAAATTCAAAAGATTCCTCCGAAAGTCAAAAGGATGCCTTTAACAGGCTTTTTTCGGATGATTAATTCAAAACCCATCGCGATTGTAGACTCAGGTTTGGGTGGATTACCTTATCTGCGTTGGCTGCAGTCACACGCGCCGGATGAGGACCTTGTTTACCTTGCGGATAATGGTCACTTCCCCTACGGGGAACGTACTACCGCGGAGCTTAATGGGGTATTAACAGAAATCACTGAACAGCTTATCCAGGAAATCGACCCTAAACTAATGGTCATCGCGTGCAATACCGCTTCGGTAACTTCCCTGTCTGTTCTCCGGGAAAGGTTCCCTATCCCTTTTGTGGGAGTGGTCCCGGCGGTTAAACCTGCTGCTGCCAATTCAAACAGGAGGAGGATCGGTGTATTGGCCACTAACCGTACCATTACAGATGAATATCTTGAAAACCTGATCCAGGATTTTGCCTCTGATTGTGAAGTATTCCGTTATGGCAGTCCCGATATTGTCGATTTTGTTGAAAACCGCCTGATAAACAGTACTCCTGCCGAACGTACGGAAGCTGTCCAAAACGCTATGAATTTTTTTCTCGATTTAAATATTGATTCTCTTGTCATCGGGTGTACCCACTTCATCCACCTGGAAAAAGAGATTGCTTCAGCTCTCGGAGAAGGAGTTGATATCATCGATTCCCGGGAGGGTGTTGGCAGACAGGTTCTGCGAATTCTTGACTCTTTTGAGTTGCACTCCCTAAAGAGGGAGGGGAAGAGGGGTAGGCAGAGTACCGGCAGGTTCTTTCTGTCCAGTCCTCCGAAGGATGAACAGAACTACAGAGATTTCGCTGAGGCTTTTAAGCTTTCTTATAACGGCGTTCTTCCCTCTTTTTCCCGGCAGCCTGTTGGGGAGCCAGGTTAATGAATACTGAAGGTATTGTCTTTTCCGGAATAAATAACATTTATCTGGTCTTTGCGGATAACAAAGAATGGGAATGTAGAATAAAGGGCAAGGTGTTAAAAGAGGTAAAGGGGGAATACAACCCCATTGCCGTGGGAGATCAGGTAACGATCGAAATTAATCCCCACATGGAAAATCATGCGCTAATCATTTCCCGTTTAGAGAGGAGAAATTCCTTTGTACGGTGGAATAAGAAGAGAAGAGCACCTCAGACTGTAGCGGCGAACATAGACCTGCTTGTGGCTGTGGTCTCCCCGGAATCACCCCCCTTCAGACCGAGATTTGTAGACAGGGTACTCGTCGCTGCATGGGAACAGTTTCCTGTTCTCATTGTTTTAAATAAGTCGGATCAGAAGATAGATCCTTCAACTATGGAACGACTTGAAGACTTTGACCGTCTTGGATACCCCTTTCATTTATGCTCGGCGAAAACAGGAGAGGGAGTGGAGGAACTGAGAAGGATTGTTTCGGGAAAAACTGTAGCTTTCGTGGGACAGTCGGGTGTCGGGAAATCTTCCATTCTGAACCGGATGCACCCGGGATTGAAATTGCGGGTAGGGGAAGTTTCAGCGAAATATAACCGGGGCAGGCATACGACAAATTCCGCGGTAATGATCCCTGTGGATGATTGGACTTTAATTGATACCCCTGGAATCCGGGAAATAGAGGTACACGAAGTTGATGTTGCGGACCTGCCATATGCTTTTCCGGATTTCCAACCATTCGCGCGTGATTGCGCGTTTCAGCCCTGCATGCATGACAAGGAGCCGGAATGTGCCGTCAGGGAAGCTGTGGGAAAAGTTATACATCCGGATCGGTATGAAAGTTATCTGAGAATACTTGCGGATTTACGATACCGCTTAAAAGGATGGTAAAATTGGATAGGCATTCCATTGAACTCCTTGAGTTTGATAAAATAAAGGATAGGGTAGCCGATCTCTGTTTCAGCGGGGAGGGCCGGGATCTCTGTATTAATCAGGAAATACTTATAGAAAAAGATACACTTGAGAAACTCCTTGATATGTCAGGGGACCTGAAGAGGAGAATTCAATCGGATAAAGGTCTGCCGCATCTTTCTTTCCCCCCGATAGTTCATTGCTTTTCATTGTTTGAAAAGGAGGGCACTCTCCTTGAAGCTCCCCAGATTGCGGATATTGGAACTTACCTCGTGTCAGCCGCAAAATTAAAAGCGGTACTTACAAAAAAGAGTGATGAATCGTATTCAGAAGCTCTTGCCGGGAAGGCTGACTATCCCGATTTAAAGGATCTCTCCAGGCAGATATTTTCCCTTTTTGAAGCTGATGGTTCAATCAGGGAAAAACAGATCCCCGAGCTTGTGGCTATCAGAAAGAAAATTCGGGAAACCCATAGGGACATTGCCTCAATAAGCACATTATATCTCCATGACAACAGCGGAATCTGGCAGTCCGATGTCCCAACCCAAAAGGATGGCAGAACCGTTCTTCCGGTTAAAGCGAATTTCAAGGGAAAGGTAAAGGGGATCGTTCACGAAGTATCCTCCCGGGGAGCTACCCTGTTCATTGAGCCCTATGATCTCATTGAAAAGAACAACAACCTGGTTGAACTTGAGAACCGGTATCTGCAGGTGGTGTTAAAAATTCTTCGTGAAATTACCGCTAAACTTCGTGATGCTCTTCCTGAAATCAAAGATGTAGTAGAAAGGGTAGCCTTCCTGGATAGCCTGAACGCGCGGGCACGTTACGCGGTTATTACCAACTCCAACAGGGCTGAAATTCTTACTCGTGGTTTGCATCTGAAAGGAGCACGGCACCCCCTGTTAGAAGAAAAGGCCATTCCCATTGATTTATCGTTAACGGAAGAGACGAAGATTCTTATTATCACCGGCCCTAATACAGGGGGGAAAACCGTCACCCTGAAAACCGCCGGTCTTTTCGCGATGATGAACCAGTTTGCCCTTGAGATTCCCGCGGAGGAGGGGAGCGGATTACCTGTCTTTGATAACATCTGGGCGGATATCGGAGATGACCAGTCCATTGAAGCCTCTCTTTCAACTTTTTCGGGACATATGCGCAGAATCGCGGAAATAATCGAGAAAAGTACCGCGAATTCCCTTGTACTTCTGGATGAACTCGGATCCGGCACCGATCCCGCCGAAGGATCTTCCCTGGGTATGGCGATATTGGACAAGCTTTTGGTAACAGGTTCCCAGGTTCTTACTAGCAGCCATCATGGTGTTATGAAGAATTATGGATATACGAGAAAGGGCGCGGCGAACGCTTCGGTTGCTTTCGATGAGTTGACCCATAAACCAACCTATAGAATTATCCATGGTTTGCCTGGAGAAAGCCATGCCATGGACATTGCGGAACGGAACGGCCTTCCAACTAAGCTGGTAAAAGTGGCCCGAAGGTACCTTGAGGGGGATGAAAATGAGATCTCCCGGATAATCAGGGAACTTATGGACAAGCAAAAGGAACTGTTCCTCCGTCAGGATGACCTTGAAAAGAAAGAACGGGCTCTCCTCGGGGAGCAGAGAAAACATGATCTTTCGGTACACCGGGTACGGCAGAAGGAACAGGAACTGAAAAAAAAGGGTTATGGAGAGTTATCCCGATTCATGACCGACAGCAGAAAAGAACTTGAAAATCTTGTCAGGGAGCTCCGGGAGGGGGAGATCACACGGGAAAAAACAAGACAGGTAAAGAATTATCTCCAGAGGATCGAAGAAAAAAGCACTGGAGTTGAACGATCAATAGATGAAGTTGAAGCAGTTCTTAGCGGTTCCGCAGTGATGGGTGATGGTTCGAAGGAGTGGGGGAAGTCCCGGAAGGTTCTGAATACTATCCATGAAGGAATTGAGGTTTTCTCCGGGACAAAAGGACGGAGGGGTACGGTAATCCGAAAGGAAAGGGGGGGGAAATGGCTTGTATCTGTTGGCTCCCTCAGGCTTGCTTTTAAGGAAGAGGAACTTCGCCCGGTTCCCCCTCAGAAGGGTGAACAGAAAGTCGGTATCTCCATAAGTGATGTGCGTCGGGACCACCGTCCCGAATTCGAACTTGATCTCCGGGGAAAACGGCTCGAGGATGCTATTCATAGCCTTGAATTGCAGATTGACCGGGCCCTGATGGATGGTCTTTTGGAATTCAGTGTTATCCACGGAATGGGAGAAGGGGTCCTTCAGAAAGGGGTTCATGACTATTTACGAAAATGCCCGGGGATCCAGGACTTTTTCTTTTCCCATCCGGAACAAGGGGGCTTTGGTAAAACAATCGTGCGCCTTGATTCTTCCACCTGACCTCCTGTATATTGATACCGATAAGAACCTAGAAGAACCTAGAAAAATTATAGTTCCTGGTGAAGTAACGTTTCAAGAGGCGGTAAATGAGTGTTTTCACCCTGCTCCTTCAACTCATGCAGACATGGCAGTTCATATCAATTACCGGCGCACTCATTCTCATCATTCCATTGATTTTTTCCCTTTCCTCCTTAAAACCAAAACCCGTTAGACCTGCTCCCTTAGTACGAAGTTCAGCTAAAAAAACAGCGCCTAAAAAGGGGACACCTGCCGAAGAGGAGGAGAAATGAAAGTGAAAATCTTTATTTTAATACTGATCGCAGGTTCTTTTTTGTCCTGTCTCTCGGTGGAAGCGAATTTACAAATAAACAGAGATGGTTCCTCCCTGTTAGAGATGGAATATCTGGTTCCCCATGGTGTCGCCGGGATCTGGCTGGAAGATACAACCTCCCGTTTTGTAAAGTTTCCCCGGACAAAAGAGGAACTTATCAATATGATAGAGGAACTGAATTCAAGGGATGGGGCCGGAATCACTATCAGCTCAATCGAAAGCTCTTATGACTACTCGGGGTTCAGGATAGTCAGCAGCTTAGCCTTTGCCAGAGCGGAGGCGCTCACTGCCTTCATTGAAGCTCTTAACATAGGGATTGGTACTATTGAGGAGGTTGGGGACAATTGGGAATTCCGCTTTACCCTTACACCACTGCCTGAACCTGACAAATCGACCCAGGAACTTTTCCTTTTTACACTTTCGCAGGCATCCATTTCCCTTGAAGTTGAAAGTCCGGGGACAATTGACCAGGTTTCCGGAGGATCAAATATCAATCCAACTCTTGCTCGTTTTGAGATAAAAGATATTCAAGAATTATATAGCGGTATACCTGTAGACTGGAAGGTAACCTGGTAGGAAGTGATGAGATGAATCCCGTTTCAGAAGAGATAGAAAGAAAATTGAAAGCCCTCTTTGACCAGATTGATGACTACCTTGAGAGGAAATATGGCCACCTCTATCCGCTTCATCCAAGCCGTCCACGATATGGGAAGACTGCAAACAGGGAACACGATGGTTTGTTCAATATCGGCGCAGCCTTCACTGCCGGTTATGGTTCGGAAAAAGGGCGGGGTTATGTGATCGATGTCGATCTTGTTACCCTTTCGCATGTTCCTGAGAAGGTGCAAGTGCAGATCGAAGCTGATGTTTTCAAGGAGGTTCGGAGGCTTCTTCCTGAGTATTTTCCGGAAAGGGAACTTCATGTAGACCGTGATGGCAGGATATATAAAATTTACGGAGATCTTTCCCTCGGAACAGTTTAAATTAAGAATATATCGTTATAATTTGCATTTACCGATTGAGGTTTTTACACTTGATGATGGATGGGACTTTACACTGGAGAGAGCGATGGCAGCCAGGCTGAAAAAATTTTTACACATTCTTGAAGTTGAATTCGAAGACCTTACGGAAGATATCATTATGCTTCAGGAACTTACCGAAGAACGGCATGAACAACGGGAAATCTCCCATTATGTCCATATGGAGAACAAAGGGGTCCTTATCGAGGAAAAGGCGGGGATTGATCTGATCACGTCTCATCTTAAGAATATTAATCCGGATGAATTTGCATCATGCGAAGATATCAGGGAAAACATACTCAGCGCGACAATCCATATGATAGAACATGGGGGGTACCCGAAAGCTGTGATAGAATTGGTAAAAAGGAAAGTCGATAAAGCAATGCGTTATATACAGGAGTAGCTGGGTGTATGTAAACTGCTGTTTCACCAGAGGAAAAGAGGGAAAAAACGCCAATTTTCTGTTGATATCTGAGATAAGCCATGTTACTTTGATGATCAATCAGAACATCGGCAAATAGGAAAAACTATATATTGCGAGGGGAGTATGGACATCCAGTTAAAAGAACTTCTTGAGAAGATTAAAGATGAAGGGGTAAAAACTGCTGACGAAAAAGCCGCGGAAATCGTGAAGAAAGCGGAAGTCCGGGCATCGGAAATCGTTGTGGAGGCGAAAAAAAAGGCAGATAAACTCATAGAAAATGCCGGGATGGAGGTGCAGAAAGCAAACCAGACCGCCAGGGAAGCCATGCATCAGGCTGCCAGGGATTTGATCATAAATCTGAAAGGACAGATAACTAAACTCTTCGATGCAATCATCGCTGAGGAAACAAAATCCGCTCTCTCCGGAAAGGGTCTGGAAGAGGCGATTGTAGCCCTAATGACCGCCTGGGGAGAAAAAAGCGGGGATGTAGCGATACAACTTCCTCCTGATCAGCTTTCGAAGATAGGGGATTCTATCAAGAAACAGCTCGCAGGCAAGATCAAGGGAGGTGTTGAACTAAAACCCTTTCCTGATTTGGAAGCTGGTTTCAGAGCGGCTGAGAAGGATGGATCCGCGTATTACAATTTTTCTTCAGAAGGTATTGCTGAAATACTGTCAGAGTATCTGAATCCAAAGCTCGGTGAAGTTTTAACCGAGGCTTCCACGGAGGAGTAGAGGTTTGACTCAGTATTATTATACTGTATCGACGCTTCCCTTCCTTACCTATGAAACTGAAGGGCAAATGGAACCGGAAGACTTTCTGGAGATGTGCGGGGACTGGTTGACTCCTGGGGATCAAAAAGTCCTTTCCTCATGTAGTCTTACCGATTTTCCAGGAAAATCCCCCTCTTTCGCTCTTTCTTCATGGGCACGGTGGGAACGGTCTTTGCGGAATGAACTGGTAAAACTCCGTGCCCCAAAGCGGGGGGTAGAACCGGAGACTTATATGAAACCTGGTGAGGAAATTTTGGAATCTGCTGAAATAGCGCGAAATGCATTCGCTCTTGATTCCGCCCTTTCAGCGGAGGATCTCTTGGACCGGGAGCGCTGGATCTTCCTTGATAACCAGGAAAGAGGTCATTATTTCGACCTTGAAAAATTGATTGTCTACTATCTGAAACTTCAACTTCTTAAACGCAAACAGAAGTTTAGCGTGGAGCAGGGGAAGAATCAGTTTGCTAAGGCTTATGAAACAATAACAGGCACTATGCGGGAGAACCTATAAATGAGTACAGGGAAAGTAATCGGTGTCAATGGAAACATGGTTTCGGTACTCGTAGATGGCCATGTTTCGATGAACGAAGTTGCGTATGTAAACGTAGGAGATAAAAGACTGAAGGCCGAGGTTATTCGAATTAAAGGTGACCGGAACGAGCTTCAGGTTTTTGAGATGACCGGCGGGATAGGGATCGATGACAAGGTCGATTTTACCGGAGAGATGCTTTCGGTTAAACTAGGCCCCGGGTTACTGAGCCAGATTTATGACGGCCTGCAGAACCCCCTCCCGGCGTTGGCTGAACAGTGTGGTTTCTTTCTTGATCGGGGGGTTTACCTCGATGCACTGTCAGGGACCGCGAAATGGGAGTTTACCCCCGTTGCGAAAGCCGGGGACAAGGTTACCGCTGGGGATACCCTGGGCACGGTGCCGGAAGGGATCTTTACTCACAAGATAATGGTCCCTTTCAATCGCGGTGGGACCTGTACTTTGAAATCTCTCAAAGATGGCGGCAATTATACCATCAATGAAAAAATCGCGGAGATCGAAGATGAGAAAGGGGAAATTATCCCTCTAACCATGAGTTTTACCTGGCCGGTAAAACGCCCCATAAAGGTGTACAAGGAACGGCTTAAACCAGCCGAACCGATGGTTTCGAAGGTAAGGATAATCGATACCTTTATTCCCGTTGCTCTCGGCGGGACCTATTGTATCCCGGGCCCCTTTGGCGCGGGAAAAACTGTTCTCCAGCAGATAACCAGCCGGAATGCTGAGGTGGATATTGTTATCATTACCGCCTGTGGTGAGCGTGCGGGTGAGGTTGTGGAAACCCTGAAGGAGTTCCCTGAACTCCTCGATCCACGAACCGGAAAAACTTTGATGGAGCGGACCATTATCATTTGTAACACCAGTTCCATGCCTGTAGCAGCACGGGAAGCTTCGGTTTATACAGGAATCACCCTGGCGGAATACTACCGTCAGATGGGATTGAATGTTCTTCTCCTTGCGGATTCCACCTCCCGGTGGGCCCAGGCCATGAGGGAAATGTCCGGCCGTCTCGAAGAGATCCCCGGTGAAGAAGCCTTCCCTGCCTACCTTGAGTCGGTTATAGCCTCTTTTTACGAAAGGGCGGGGCGTGTTCTTTTTAAAGATGGAAC
>JAGLYY010000188.1 GCA_023131935.1 Spirochaetales bacterium
GGAGCTTTCCATGGCCTTTCCCGGGAACGGTCTGATGCCCGCAAATACCCATCAATCCACCCTCTGGAGTCATGGAGCAAGTATCCCGGAGTTGTCGACGCAGAAAAGACCGAAAAAGCACGGGAGATCCTCTTCAGGAGCAATGAGGTCGGTCAGATGATGAAAGTTATTGGAGAAGAGGGTACAAGCATTGACGATTTCATGATTTACCTGAAAGGCGAGTTTCTCGACGATGTTTATCTTCAGCAGGATGCTTTCGATCCGGTAGATGCTTCGGTAAATGTTGAAAGGCAGAAATACATATTTGAAATTGTCTACGATATTCTGCTGACAGAGCTTACGCTGAAGGATAAGGGGGAAGCCCGGCACCTTTTTAACCAGCTCAGACAGCGGTTCCTTGATTATAACGGGTCGGAGTGGAAATCCGATAACTTCAACAGGCTCGAAAAGGAAATTAAAGATCTGATCGCCCGGCACAGGGTTACCGACGCGGATCTGGTAAAAACGAGGTAGGGGAAGATGAGGAAAGTATACAGCAGAATTGAATCAATAGCGGGTAACGTAATAACCGTTTCCGCTGAAAACATTAAGTATGGTGACCTCGCTGAGGTCCGTTCCTCCCACGGCACCTCCCTCGCGAATGTAATACGCCTTGAGGGGCAGACAGTTTCCCTTCAGGTCTTCGCGGGAAGCCGGGGTATTTCGACGGGAGATGAGGTGCGTTTCCTCGGACATCCTATGCAGGTGTCTTTTTCCGATAATCTCCTCGGAAGAATTTTCGACGGAAGCGGTAAACCGAGGGATAACGGTCCTTCTTTAACTGAAAATATGAAGGAAATCGGTGGTCCTTCGGTAAATCCGGCAAAAAGGATTATCCCGAGAAACATGGTCCGGACCGGTATCCCGATGATCGATATCTTTAACAGCCTCGTAGAGTCACAGAAGCTGCCGATTTTTTCGGTTTCCGGTGAGCCTTACAATCAACTCCTCGCGAGAATCGCCATGCAGGCGGAAGTTGATATGATCATCCTCGGGGGGATCGGATTAAAATATGATGATTACCTCTTTTTCAAGGAGACCCTGGAAGGGGGGGGCGCTCTCTCCCGGGCGATCTTCTTCGTTCATACCGCAAGCGATCCCATCGTAGAGGGGCTCCTGGTCCCCGATATGGCCCTTGCGGTTGCCGAAGGGTTTGCGCTGAAAGGGAAGAAGGTCCTTGTACTGCTAACCGATATGACAAACTTCGCCGACGCGATGAAAGAAATTGCCATAACCATGGAGCAGGTACCATCAAACCGGGGTTATCCCGGAGACCTGTACAGCCAGCTTGCCGCAAGGTATGAAAAAGCGGTTGATTTTGAAGGTTCCGGGTCCATTACCATTCTTGCTGTTACCACTATGCCTGGAGATGATGTTACCCACCCGGTACCTGACAACACGGGATATATTACAGAAGGTCAGTACTACCTCAAGAATGGACGGATCGAGCCGTTTGGGTCCCTCTCACGGCTAAAACAGATGGTCAACAAGGATACCAGGGATGACCATCGGTCTCTCATGGATGGTATGATCAAGCTCTATGCCTCTTTTAAGGAATCTCTCGAAAAGAAATCAATGGGATTCAGGATGTCGGACTGGGACCGGAAGCTTCTTAAATATGGATTGATGTTTGAACGGGAAATGATGGACCTTTCGGTGAACATCACCCTGGAAAAGGCCCTCGATCTCGGCTGGACTATCCTCGCGGAATGTTTTACAAGAGATGAAACCGGTCTCCGGTCCGGGCTGACTGAAAAGTTCTGGCCCCGGGAAAAGGAAAGCGCGTAAAACCATGGCCGGTATAAAGCTTACAAAAAACGAGCTGAAAAGCCAGAAAGACGCTCTCAAGCGTTTTGAACGTTACCTTCCAACACTGGTACTGAAGAAGCAGCAGCTTCAGATGGTTATCCGGCAGGTGGAACAGAAAGAACGCGAGAGACAGCAGGCAAGAGATGAGGCTTACGGTATTCTTTCAGAGTGGATTGCCGTTTTTGGTGAAGATGTATCTATCGAGAATATCGTATCTGTTCTTTCGATTGATCTTGATGAGGGAAACATTGCCGGTGTCGATATCCCTGTATTCAGGAGTATTGATATCGAGGTGGCCTCCTATGACCTGTTCATAACTCCTCTCTGGGTGGACAGGGCGGTAGAAAAAATAAAGGAAATCGCTGCCCTCGATGCGGAAATCGAGGTGCTCAGGAAGCAGAGAAAACTTCTTGCTGTGGAACTGCGGACAACAACTCAGCGGGTTAACTTGTTCGAAAAAGTTAAAATTCCTGAGGCAAAAGAGAATATCCGGAAGATAAGGATTCATCTCGGGGACCAGCAAACCGCCGCGGTTGTTCGCGGTAAGATGGCAAAGAACAAGATCGTAAAGGGAACTGCCGCATGATAGCGAAAATGAAAAAAATCTCCCTGATTTCCCTCGAGAGTCAGCGGGAAAAAACCCTGAAACAGCTTAAAAAGTTGGGACTTCTGCACCTGGAGGAGTTAGAAGGAACCGGGGAAGTTCTTGATACCCTTCAAAAGGAAAAGAACCTTTTAGAACGTGCAATGTTCCAACTCCCGGCGAAAAAGAAAAGGGGAAAAACCGGAGAACCGGATCTGCAAAAAGCCCTTGCGGTTGCGGAGTCAATCCAGGCAGATTTAGAGGAACTCCGGGGATACCATGATTCCATCGACCGACTCGGGAAGGAATATGACAGGGTAAACCCCTGGGGGGATTTTGATCCTTCCATAATCGGAGAGCTTGCCGGGAAAGGGGTCCACCTGAAACTTGTGGAGTTCACCGATAAAAGCGTCCTTCCCGAGGGCACAAAGATTTTTCCGGTAAGATCGGAAAAATCCCTTACGCGTGCAGCAATTTTGCTACCCAGGGAGGTGGAATCCTTCGAAGTGGCGGAATTCCCTTTACCTGAATATAGTCTCTCAGCTATCCGGGAAAAAATCGGAGAAACCGAAGAAAAAATAAAGACTCTTAAGAAGAGGATAGAAGAGAATGACAGAGAACCGCTTGAGAATGCCGTTCATGAGTACGAAGACAGGATCGAATTCGAAACTTACCGGACCGGATTAGGGGTAAAAGACAGCCTGATCTATTTGACCGGATATATTCCAACAAAATTGATAACCCCCCTGAAAGACACCGCTTCGAAAGAAGGCTGGGGTCTTCTGATCCGTGACCCGGAAGAGCAGGATCCTGTTCCAACCCTGGTAGAGAATCCAAAGGCTGTAAGTATTATTCAACCGGTTTTCGATCTGTTGGGGACCATCCCCGGATACCGGGAGTTCGATATCAGCTTCTTCTTCCTGCTGTTCTTTACCCTCTTCTTTGCCATGATCATTGGGGATGCCGGTTATGGACTTATTCTCCTGTGTGGAACGGTTTTTGGCCTTGTAAAATCGCTCCGTAAGGGGATTAATCCGGGACTGGTTTTGTTAGCGGTATTAAGCCTGGCTACCCTGGGATGGGGTGCTATTACCGGAACCTGGTTCGGATCACAAACCCTGGCTGAACTTCCCTTTCTTTCCTGGGCTGTTATACCATCAATTTCCAGTTTTGATCCTCGAAGTAATGATGTTGTACAGTACCTCTGTTTTATCATTGGGACAATTCATCTTTCGGTTGCCCATTTATGGAATTTCTTCAGCGGATTAAGAAAAAAACCTGTTATCAAAGCTTTCGCGCAGTTGGGATGGTTGTCTATGGTTCTGGGGCTTTTTTACCTGGTCCTCCAGTTAGTTCTTGGTATTGGCCCGATGCCCCAATATGCCCTCTACATGATTTTAGGAGGACTGGCAGCTGTTCTGGTTCTCTCTGAACAGGAGGGCAATTTCTTTAAGGGTATATTTAAAGGGTTGGGAAATATCATGCCGATTTTTCTCGATTCCATTGGGGCCTTCTCCGATATCATCTCCTACATCAGGCTCTTTGCTGTAGGATTGGCATCGGTTGAAATCGCGAAAAGCTTCAATGCGATGGCTTCCGGAATGGACAGCGGGGTAGTTGGAATCATCGGAGGAATTCTGATCCTCCTCCTCGGACACTCACTTAATCTCGCAATGGGCGCCCTTTCGGTAATTGTCCACGGGGTCAGGTTGAATATGCTGGAGTTTTCCGGACACCTCGGTATGGAGTGGACCGGAATTCCATATAAACCATTTGAAGAACGGAAAAAGCGAAGCTAAAGGAGAAAATAATGAGTTTTGGGTTACTAGGAATAGGGGCAGCACTCGCGTTTGCTGCAATTGGATCTGCCTTCGGAGCTGGGGCCGCAGGTATGGCTGCTGTTGGCGCATGGAAGAAATGTTTTGTTCAGAACAAGCCTGCTCCCTTCATGCTGATTGCTTTTGTCGGAGCTCCCCTTACCCAGACAATTTATGGGTTTATTCTCATGAACGCCTTAAAAGACGCGGTAAATGCCAGCGACTGGCTCATCCTCGGAGCAGGAGTCTTCGGTGGAGCTGCCATGGGATTTTCCGCCCTGCTGCAGGGAAAGGCCGGAGCTGTGGCTTCCGACGCGCTTGCTGAAACAGGAAAGGGGTTTGGTAACTTCATCATGGTACTCGGACTCGTGGAAACCGTCGCCCTGTTTGTAATGGTTTTCCTCCTGGGTATTGTGTAACGAAAGCTACCTGACAAACAACTTGTTCAATTCCAGGGGGCAGAAACGAAAGGAACTACCCCCTGTTTTTTTCTCATAAAATGCCGATACAGATACTGTATATGCGCAATACTATCATTTTTATTATTCTAATAGTGTGCTTACTCTTTTTCCCCGTCCTGGTCTTTGCGGAAAGTTTTGAGGGGATGGAGACCTGGCTTGTCCTTGAAAAGGGAAAACACCTTTACCGGCAGCATGAATACGGTCAAGCTCTTCGGGCTTTTCGCGAAGTCCTTGTGAGGCGACAGTTTGTTCCTGAATCAGAATGGTGGATAGGCAGGGTGTTTAAACAGCAGCATATGGACGATCTTGCCGTTCAGCAATTTGAAAGGGCCCTTGAAGAGGCGCGAAATTTCGTAATTCTTGAAGAGGAATACCAGCTTCTCTATGATCTTGCAGAGGTCAAGGAAGAACAGGGAAATTATAAGGGATTCGAAGAGGCACTCCTCCGGATTGTTAATGAGACCTCCCGGAATCTTGAGTATAAATTCAGCAATGAAATCAGGACGAATATGCTGAAAACTTTGCGCGAGCAGGGGATCGATAAGGTGATAGAACTTTATCGAATAAAGGAGACCATTCCCCATCGGGCTTATTCACAGCTCGGCAGGTATTATTTTCATACAAACAGGCTCGATGAAGCCAGAGAAAAACTGCTCATTTCGGTCCTTATAACCATCTCCATTGCTATTGATGAATTGAAAAAATGGGAACCCGAGTATGAATTTGAGAGCCTTAGCATCACTGTCAGTGATTTTTATCGTGATGAGAAATTAGAGGAGTTTCTTGAAATCACCGGTTTGTGGCAGGACCTCTATCTGCTGGCAAATACTTCATATTTACGAACTCACCTTAGACTGGCTGAAGACCTCTGGTCACTCATCGGAAAATCGAGAGCATCCGCTCCATGGAAGAACAGGGCCCTGCAGCAGCTGGCCAATCCGAACATAACCCAGGAACTCCTTCCTAAAGAGAATACTTGAGCGAAAGACTTGCGTTAATGGCAAGAATGTCGTACCTTGGTTTCCATTGCCGCTATGGATAAAATTGTCATTAAAGGTGCCAGGGAACATAACCTTAAGAACATCGATCTTGAATTGCCAAGAGATAAACTCATTGTAATTTCCGGTTTGAGTGGTTCAGGGAAATCGAGTCTTGCTTTCGACACCATTTTCGCTGAAGGACAGCGACGATATGTAGAATCCCTGTCTGCATACGCGAGACAGTTCCTTGGAAGGTTGGAGAAACCTGACCTCGATTACATCGAAGGGCTTTCCCCGGCGATTTCAATTGAACAGAAGACTACCCACAGGAATCCCCGGTCCACCGTCGGGACCGTAACTGAAATCTATGATTATTACCGGCTTCTCTACGCCCGTATAGGGATACCGCATTGCCCGGAATGCGGGAAAGAGATCCAGGAACAATCGGTAGATCAGATCATTGATACGATCCTTCAGTGTCCTGATGGAACAAAGCTCATGATACTTGCCCCGATTGTTCGGGGCAAGAAGGGGGAGCACCGAAAACTCCTGGAAGATGCCAGGAAAGCAGGATTTGTCAGGGTCAGGGTGGATGGTGAAGTGGTCTCTCTCGATGAAGAGATCAATCTGAACAAGAAGCAGAAACATTCAATCGAAATCATTGTCGCAAGGCTGAAAATAGGTGAAGGGATAAGGAGACAGCTTTCAGAATCGGTAGAAACAGCGCTGGAGGTTGCGGGCGGCACCCTTATCGCGGTGCGGTTGGATAAACAAGGGGATAAAGGGGAGTTCTTCTCTCAGAAAAATGCCTGTGTCCATTGCGGTTTCAGCTTCCCTGAAATGCAGCCGCGGCTTTTCTCATTCAATAACCCTTATGGGGCCTGCCATCACTGTTCCGGAATCGGTGTTACCCTTGAATTTGATCAGGGCAAGGTCATTCCGGATCCATCACTCTCTTTTAATGACGGTGGGATTGCGCCCTACAATCCGGATGCCGCATGGCACCGGTGCTGGTTCGAAGCGCTTGCAGACCATTTTAACTTCAGTCTTGATATACCCTGGAATAAACTGCCAAAAAAGATACGAAACATCATTCTCCATGGCACAGATGAACAGATTGAGGTTACCTATATCAATAAAAAGAAAACCGGCAAGTTTGAATATTCCTCCACTTACCGGGGGGTCCTGAAAGAATTAAGACGCCGGTACCTTGAGACCACCTCTGAAGGGATAAAGGAATGGCTCGAAAAGTATATGAGTCAGAAACCCTGCCCCGAATGCGGGGGAAAACGGCTTTCACCGGAGGCCCTCGCGGTAACGATTGGGGGGCGGAACATTCATGAACTTTCCTGCATGTCGGTAGTTGAATCCATAGATTTTTTCAGGAAGCTAAGTCTGAACGATACCCGAAAGGCGATAGCTCACCAGATTTTCAAAGAAATAAGCGATCGACTAGCCTTTATGAAGAGCGTTGGCCTGGAATATCTCACCCTTGAGCGTAAAGCCTCAACTCTTTCCGGGGGAGAAGCCCAGAGGATTCGTCTTGCGACCCAGATCGGTTCATCTCTTGTAGGGGTATTGTACATCCTTGATGAACCTACTATCGGGCTTCACCAGCGGGATAATGACAGGCTGATAAGCACTCTAAAGCACCTTCGGGACATTGGCAACACCCTGATCGTTGTTGAACATGATGAACAAACCCTCCGGTCTGCTGATTACATTGTGGATTTGGGCCCTGGTGCCGGAATTCATGGCGGCAGGATAATAGCCCAGGGGCCTTTACAGACGATTCTACAGACCCCTGAGAGTATCACAGGACAATTTCTGAACCGTACAATAACTATCGAAAACAGGAAAAGCTGGCGTGAAGGCACCGGAAAGGAAATCACCATACGGAGTGCCAGGGAACACAACCTGAAGAATATCGATGTGTCCTTTCCCCTTGGAAAGCTGACCGTAATAACAGGAGTTTCAGGTTCCGGTAAATCAACCCTTTTAAGTGATCTGTTGTATCCAATTCTGGCTAACAGAGTAAGCCGTTCTCAACTTGAGGAGGGGGATTATAACCAGATAGAAGGGGTTGAACACATCGACAAGGTCATAAATATCGATCAGAGTCCTATTGGCCGTTCACCACGCTCAAATCCGGCAACCTATGTTGGTCTTTTTACCCCTATCCGGGAACTTTTCGCGAGTCTGCCCGAAGCAAAAGCAAGAGGATACAAACCGGGACGATTCTCCTTCAACGTGAAAGGGGGCAGGTGTGAGAACTGTCAGGGGGATGGCACCATAAAGATCGAAATGCATTTTCTCCCGGATGTTTATATAACCTGTGATGTATGCAGCGGGAAGAGGTTTAACCGGGAAACTCTGGATATACGGTATAAAGGGAAAAACATCCACGATGTACTTGAAATGTCTATCGAAGAAGCAAGCATTTTTTTTGATAAAATCCCTGTTGCGAAAAGAAAACTTGATACCCTGAAATCGGTGGGTCTTGATTATATAAAACTCGGTCAGTCCGCGTTAACATTGTCAGGCGGGGAGGCACAGCGGGTTAAACTTTCCCTTGAACTTTCAAAGCGCAGTACCGGAAGAACTTTTTACATCCTCGATGAACCGACAACAGGGCTCCATTTCGCGGATGTAAAGAAATTATTGGAGGTACTTCAGCTCCTCGTGGATAAGGGTAATACTGTTGTTCTCATAGAACACAACCTGGATGTAGTAAAACAGGCAGATCATATTATCGACCTTGGCCCCGAAGGCGGCGCGGGAGGAGGCCGGATTGTAGTTGAGGGCCCTCCTGCTGAAGTTGCGGCTCATAAAAAATCCTATACGGCACAGTACCTGCGGGAAGTCCTTGAGGTGTAGGGTGTTACAACGTTTAACCTTATCATTGCTGATTTTACTCGTACTGGCGGGAACCGTCTTCAGCCAGGAATCAGAAGATCTACTTCTGTCAACCCTCTCTCTGGACATAGAGACATCCGATTACTACACCCTTTCAGCATGGTGCAGGCGTCTTGGAATTGATGACAGCGGCAGCAAGACTGATCTCGCGGAGAGATTGAGAAAATATTACAGTATTTCACCGGAACCCGCCAAGAAATCAACAGGGGACCGGATTATCACCATAGAGTCAGCGAATCGGACCGATTATTTCATACTTGAGGAAATCGATGAATCCTATGTCAGCCTTACAGGAAAGGTAATACTCCTGATGGAGGACCGGGAGACCGGCGATGTACATCGAATAGAGGCGGAGAGCATCCTGTTGAATGAAAAACAGAATACCATCACAGCTGTGGGGGGAGTGATCTACACTCTGCAGAGTGGGGGAAAATCTGATATTTTCCGGGGGGAACAGCTTACCTTCCAGGTTGAAGATTGGGAAGGGCTCTTTGTAAAAGGGATAACGGAACAGACAAGTGAGATGGATGGTGAAGAAATCACCTACCTTTTCGCGGGTGAAACGATTAAACGGTTCTCCGACGAACGGATACTCCTAGATGATGGAATTATTACTACAAGTAACCTGGAGGAGCCATGTTCCAGTATACGGGCAAGTAAGATCTGGGTCCTGAAACCGGGGGAATGGGCTATAAAAGACGCGGTATATTATGTAGGCCGGGTTCCAATGTTTTATCTTCCCTTTTTCTTTCGTCCCGGGGATGAAGTTATCTTCCACCCGGTGGCTGGGTATAAAGACCGGGAAGGATACTACATTCAGACAACAACCTATTTCCTGGGGCAGAGGGAAGACACTTCCCAGGAGGGATTGTTCTCTTTTCTGGATGTTGGGGTTTCAGAAGAGCCGGAGCCGAAAGAAAGACACGGTCTCTTTCTTCAGAATGCGGAACATCTCTCTGCCGATGAAAAGAAACACCATGAATGGGTAACCAGTTCAGGGTCCTATGGAAAAGTACTTATCGACTACTATAGCCGTCTAGGTTTTTTTGCCGGTATAGAGGTATTTATAGGGAATTTGGGTATTATCCAACACTTTGACGGGTCGCTTGGTATTGGTTTTACCCGGGAACTGAAACAGGATCCTTCGAATGACTATTATTCCCCCTCCTATTTCCAAAATCCTGACGGTACGTGGTCCAGCAGATGGAACTCTTCCAGATTGTTTGGGCTGGAG
This sequence comes from Spirochaetales bacterium, assembly GCA_023131935.1. GTDB lineage: Bacteria > Spirochaetota > Spirochaetia > JAGLYY01 > JAGLYY01 > JAGLYY01. The sequence continues at coordinate 9,840 of JAGLYY010000188.1, forward strand.
GTCCCGTTCCGGTATGGAGTTGATTTGAGTTTTCTTCTGAAAGGGGGGGAGATGGAACTCTCCGGGCAGCTTCCCATATATTCAGATACCTCCTTTCTTGAAGACCTCTACGATCGCACAGAGACCCTTGACTGGGGAAATTTAATCGGAATAAACGAAGAAACCACGGCCGAAACCTCTTCAACACCTGAAACCCCCCTATGGAAGCTTTCAGGGAAGTTTATTCCCAAGATTACTGCCGGAATAATCACCCAGGCGGATATTTCCAGTATCGAGGCATCTCTTTTATGGAACAGTCGTGTTTTTTCCGCTGATGACCCCGATGATGACTTCACATTTTTTTATCCAAGCAGTTATGAACTGCCGAAATTTGAAGCCAAGTTAAAAGGGACATTGTTTTCATCAAGCACCGGGCCATCGGGAGTGAGCGGGGAAAGCCCGATTCCCGGTATTCGTCCCCCATGGACTGATGAAGAGCAGGAGGAGGAGCGGGAGGAAGATGAAAGCATATTCAGGCTGCCGGAAATAACCGGAGATGAGAAGCTTCCCCCGGTAAAGGAACATGTACCTCTCGACCATTCCTTATCTTTTTCCATCCTGCCGCGGTTTTCAGTAAGGAGCGAAATGGATTCCGTTGACTGGAAGGAACCTGAGGACATCGATTACGCAAAAGCCTACTCTGTGATATCAGCAGATGGATCGTCAGCTATCAACTATCAAGCTTCCTGGTTTGACAAAATTCTGAAGGTTAAGGATGGTGTTACTTTCGATGGTAGTTATGCCCAACACTATGATCCTGTAAGCCCCTGGCCTTTGGATTGGTTAGGTCTTCTTGAAAATGATAAGGATTTAACCAATTTTACGATCAAGAATTCCCTCGGTATAACGTCCTATCCTCTACAGGACGATCCTTTTTTTAGCAGCAGTAATCTATCCTATTCCCTGAACACGACCCTTTTCAATTACTCATACTCAGATTTGACAGAGACCTTTGGAAATTCCCCTTTTGACTGGGACCAGGATATTACCAGCCATTCACTGAAGGGGATTTTAGCTTTCAGCCTGCCTAGATGGAGCCACGATCTGTCTGTGAGTTCCACCTTACCCCCCCTGGACCCTGAGATAGATTCCTCTTTCTCATTCAAAACAGGTATTTTCTCAGCAGGTGTTGATCTCAATCTCACATTCGACGAGATTCAGGATAAATTGGAATTATCACCAGTAACAGTTTTTGGAAAGGGACAAATTACTCCATCAAATTACTTATCGGTATCTTTTGATATCGATCCCGAGGGTCTTGCTGAATTAGGTCCTAATGATCCTCCAAAAAACTCAAGTACATCAATCCTCTCTTTATCGGGCTTCGAAGACACGGTGGTGTTAAAAGAAACCTTTGCCTATGATTTCGATCGCGATACTCCCAGAAGCAGTTTGACAGAACTCACACTTGGGTATTTCACAGCCTCTTATCTCCATAAGTATACGAATCGCTTCATTCCTGATACTCTGACTGCCGGTGTTTATTACGATTACGAAAGTGAACCCCTGTGGAAAAATAGAATAACCTGGTCCACCGATATTTCCACGGCCTGGAAGATGAACCTGCAGCAATATACCGATAACTCTTTACAATTCAAGTTCGGATTCGATCTTTCGATATTTAAGTTTCTGGATCTCTCCTTTAACTCAGTCTCTACAAACAAAGCAACATACCGATACTTCCCAGGAATGACTGAATGTGTTGGTGTGAAAACGCTTAATATATTCGAGGATCTGCTTAAATCGTTTAACTTTTTCAATGAAGATGACCGGATAGAATCCAATTTCAATATTCAGTCTCTTGAAATATCCGCGACACACCATCTCTGCGACTGGGACCTGGTCTTTATCTATAGTGGGGAACCGGTGGTAGTGGAGGGAACGATGGTAGTGGAGGGACCCACAGGAGAAAAATACGACTACGAAGGGAAATACTACGAATGGCAATCGAATTTCACGATTCTTGTCAGGTGGAATCCTCTTCCAGAGGTAAAAAGTTCGATAAATTATGAAGATCAAGTGGTTACTTTCTAGCTTGACTTTGGAATGGGGTGATAGATAAACTATCGATGAGGTTAGGGTGCAAAACAATTTGACAATTGTTCTGGAAGACAGGAACTTCCTCGGCCAACTCTGCGGCGCAAACGATGAAAATCTCCGGGTTTTCGAGGAGATTTTAGGTGCAAGGGTGCTTACCCGGGGAAACGAGTTGACAATCGAGTCCGGGAATGAGGAAACAAACGAACAATTCAGAGAAATGATAGAACATCTCGTTGAATATGCCCAGACAGGGCATCTCCCTGGTCCCGATCTTATTCGGGCAGTTGCCGGCAGTCTGAATAACCAGTCAGATCAGACTCTGTTGAAAGAAAATTTTATAAATATTCCAGGTAGTGGGAAGATATTTCCCAGGGGGATTCATCAGGCATATTATATTAATGGAATGAGTACAAAAGATATCGCTTTTGGAGTGGGACCGGCGGGAACAGGTAAAACTTTCCTCGCGGTAGCTCATGCGCTGCAGGAGGTGCTCGGAAAGAAGCAAAAAAAACTGATTCTTACAAGGCCTGTTGTAGAAGCGGGGGAGAGTCTGGGTTACCTGCCCGGTGACCTTGTTCAGAAGATCAATCCCTATCTCAGACCACTCTACGATGCAATGGATGCGCTGATTCCCTGCGAAATGATCAATAAACTTGAAGAAAACCGGATTATTGAGATTGCACCGCTGGCATACATGCGAGGCAGAAATCTCGCAAATTGCTATATCATCCTAGATGAAGCTCAGAACACCACCCGGGAACAAATGAAAATGTTTCTTACTAGGATAGGAGAGAATTCAAAAGCCGTAATTACCGGTGATATTACCCAAATTGACCTGCCTTCCAGCAGAAAATCGGGACTGCTGCATGTAGCGAAAATCCTTAAACACATCAAAGATATTCATTTCAGTTTTTTCGACGCGGGGGATGTTGTGCGTAACCCTCTAATAAAGAAAATCATTCGGGCGTATGAAGCAGAAAAAGACAGATAACCCCTTTAATTCTCTTCGTAAACATCTTGGGGGAGCTCATCCCTCCCAGAGACTGTTGATAACCATTGTGATATTCTCATATTTTATTGGGCTGATTCTCCTGCTTTTTGAGGTGCAGTTGGACAGCGGTTCATCGAAGGAGCGTCTCGATGATTTCGAAGTTGGGAAAGTCGCGGAACGGGACCTCATCGTTGATCATGACATTATTTACATTGATCAGGATGCGACTAACCAGCGGAAAGAGGCGATGTCCAAGCTGGTACCCCCCATTTTCCGGGTCCAGGATGACATTACCCGTCGATGTGTCACAGCCTTTGATCAATTTTCTGAGATTTATGAAAAACTGACAACTCAGGGTGGCAGTTCTGAACAGTTATTCCTCGCCCTGCAGGCAGGAGTCCCTGGCATGTTGACGCTGGAGGAGGTGGAATCCCTGGTTGCCGCGGTAAACGCCAGGGAGATTATTGACTTCTCGAGAGAAAAAATCAGGGATTACCTTTCGGAAGGAATTGTAAGCCTGCCTTCGGATGATCCTGAATATGGAAATCCGGTGATGATTGAGCTGAATCGCTGGCGGGAAGGTGAGAAAGAGCGGGAAGAGATAAATCTCGAGAACATCCTGACTGAAGAGAGTCTGAAATCAACCATTGAAGCTGACATGCTCATCCTCGGCTATTCTGTCGATTCAATAAACCTGGCCACCATGCTTGTTTCCGCGTTTACCGAGGAAAACACTTTTTTCGATGCGGAAAAAACCACGGAAACCCGGGAAAGGGCCGGTCTGGAGGTGGAGCCGGTAGAAAAAAAACTGATCAAGAATGAGATAATCATAAAAAAAGGGTTCATCATCACTGAAGATAATATGGCAAAAGTAAAGGTCCTCGGCAGTTATTCCACAACGGTGAATATTAACAACATCCTTGGGGCCGCCTTTTTCCTTTTGATTATCTACGCGCTTGGTGTTGTTCTCTTTCGCCCCCCTGTTTTCTCAAAGAAACTCCCGCCGAACCGGGTTTATATGGTGTTATCCCTTTTATTTTTGTATGGGCTCATGGGTTTTATTACATCCAGGCTCTCATTCCCCGGTGAACTTTTCCCTCTTTCTATTGTTATGCCTACAGCTCTGGTATCAATGATTATCTCGATAGTGATCCATACGAGGAGTGGGATCAGCGCTTCGATCATCATGAGTCTCCTCCTGGTCCTCATTCCGGGGACCGGAGTATATGATAGCATTTTTGCCCTTTTCTCCGGAATTGCGGGGACATTTGTGGTCAGAGGGGCCGTTCGCCGTATCGAGCTTATAAAGTCCGGCATCGGATTGGGATTAGTTCATCTTTTTGTAGCTATAGTAATAGGATTTTTCCGGAATGCTGAAATTTCCTGGTTTTTTACCGCGGCATTCTGGGGGATAATTAACGCCCTTCTCTGTGTATTGATGAACCTTGGGCTTTTGCCATTTTTTGAACACATCCTGAATGCGCCAACCCCCTTCAGGCTCATGGAATTATCAGACACAAATACACCGATTATGAAGCGGATGATTACCCTTGCCCCGGGAACCTACGGACACAGCGTGAGTGTAGCTAACCTTGCTGAGTCCGCATGCAGGGAATTAGGGGCAAACCCGCTACTGGCTCGAGTTGGTGCTTACTACCATGATATAGGAAAGATAGATCAATCTGAATATTTCATTGAGAACCAGCAGGTTGGCAATAAGCATGATGACCTGAAGCCGAGTCTGTCAGCGGCGGTTATCAAATCACATGTGAAAATAGGGATAGAAAAAGGAAAGGAGCTTGGACTGCCCAAAGAGGTCATCGATATTATTGGCCAACACCATGGTAACACGGTGATAAGCTATTTCTATACTGAAGCCCTGAAATCAAAGAAAGATGAGAAGGTCGCCAGGGAGGATTTTTCTTATCCCGGAATTCCGCCAACTTCCAGAGAAGCAGCGGTTGTCATGCTTGCTGATTCAGTAGAAGCGGCAAGCAGGACCTTGAAGAAACCAACAGTCGCGAAGTTGGAGAAATTTGTCTGGAATATGATTATTGAGAAATTTGAATCCGGACAATTATCTAATTGCGAACTAACAATCCGAAACCTGGAAACCATAAAAAAAACCTTTGTACAGATACTTGCAGGGCTCTTTCATTCACGGATAGAATATCCGGAGATGAAGGAAAGCCATGGGAACAATTCATGAATAACGTAGAAATAGGAGTTCAGAACATATCTGAACCCGCATGGCTTGCTGATCTTGAATCCTTTATAAAAAAAGTTCTTGAATATCAGCAAATCGAAGGCTGGGAGGTCTCTTTCCTTCTTTGTGATGATGATTTTATCCAGGGTTTAAATAAAAAGTATCGGGGGCGTGATGAAGCAACCGATGTACTTTCTTTCGAACAGGGGCAAGAAGATTTCTTGGACGAGAATCTGCAACAACACGCCGGGGATATCGTAATATCTCTTGATTCCCTAAACACAAATGCTATTGATTTTGATGTTCCTGTGGAAGAAGAATTGAAAAGATTATGTGTTCATGGAATTCTTCATCTCATGGGCATGGATCATAAAACAAACGATCCTGAAGAACCAATGATCCATCTTCAGGAAAAAATACTTGCTGAATTAGAAGGAGAAAAGATAAGTTGAAAAAGAAAACTTTCATGGATCGGTTACTTGGAAAAAGGGCGGATAAGGACGATGAAGGGTTTAGTGACCTACAGTTAGAAGAAGAAGAAAAACATATGATCCGCGGGATCGTAGAACTCTCCGAAACCACGGTAAAAGAGGTGATGGTCCCCAGGATAGACGTTGTTTTTCTTTCAGTAGATACAACAATCAACGAAATGATGGAAACCCTTTCAGAGTGCGGCCATTCCCGGGTTCCTGTTTATAAGGAGACCATAGATAATGTTATAGGGATCCTCTATGTTAAGGATCTTCTCAATCTCACCTGGAAAAAGGAACCTGTCGATATTAAAGCAATCATCCGAAAACCGTATTTTGTTCCTGAGAGTAAAAAGATCGATACCCTGCTAAAGGAGTTTCAGCGGCGCAGGGTCCATATCGCGGTGGCTCTCGATGAATATGGGGGAGTATCGGGAATCGTCTGTCTTGAAGATATTATCGAAGAGATCGTTGGAGAGATTCTGGATGAATTTGATACGGAAGAGGAGGACATCCTCAAGATCAGCGAAGGTGAGTTTTTCTGCGACGCCCGGGTGAATATCGAAGATCTGAATGAAGGGATAGGGATATTGCTTCCGGATGAGGATGTAGATACCCTTGGTGGATTTGTCTTTGATCTTTTCGGGAAGATACCGGTAAAATATGAAAAAGTTTCCTGGGAAAATGTCGACTTCATTATCCAGGAAATGGATGGACATAAAATTAAAACTGTTAAGGTTGTAATTAAGGACCCGGATAGTGAATAGAATCGGAAGAGCCATTATTATTTTGTTAGTGATACTCTTAACAGCGGCTCCCCTTTTAGCCAACGATAGTGTCGATTTCTATTATGATGGTATTGAAGCTTTCGCTGACGGCAGAGTTTTTGAAGCGATTGAGATGTATCGAAACGCTCTTTCCCTTAATCCCGATTATTTTGATCCCTTAATAGGTCTCGCTCAGGCATATTTCAGTCTCGAAGAGTATGAAGAAGCTCTTGTTTATGTTCTCAAAGCGAAGCGGTATGAACCTTCACATCCGGATGTCCTGAATCTGGAAGGGCGGATCCGAATAGGTCTTGAGGATTTTTCGATCGCCGGGGATTTTTTTAGAAAGGTCCTGGAGAAAGAACCCAATAATCAGACAGCCCTTTTTGGTCTGGCGGAACTTGATATTGTATTCGGAAGTAATCTGTCAGCGGCTGAGCGGTTTTCGACTGCTCTCAGAATGGCCCCGGAGAGTCGAAGAGGTCTGCTCTCCCTCGTTCTTCTCTACGAGTCAATGGGGAATTACCTGAAAGCTGAAGAGTACTTGAAGTCAGCCCTGCGTTACCACGGAACAGATCCGCAGGTACGCTATTTTGCTGCCCGCCATTATCTTAAAAAACAGGATCTTGAATCCGCGGAGTACCATGGCAACGCCGCCCTTTCCCTGAAAATTGATTATCTGGATGCAAATCTCCTGTTAAGTGATATTTATCTTGCCCAGGGCAGGTATGAAGATGTTATCCATCTCTTAGGCGGCATTCTTACAGGCCATCGTGACTCCCCGATTCTCTGGTATACCCTTGGTACTGCCTATGAAAGGATGGAAGCCTTTCATGAGGCGCTGCAGTCATTTACCAGGGCAACGATATTACAGAAGGATGATGAAATTGCAAGAATCGCCCTTGAAAATCTTGTTATCCGGGATGCCGAAATGGACGACCCGGTACGCCAGTTATATTCAGCCTGGCGATTTGAACGCGGGGATCTTTTCGAAACCCATAATTACACCCAAAAAGCTCTTAGAGAATATCGTAGAGGGCTTATTATCGACCCCCATTCCCGGGAGGGGCGCATCAAGTTTGCGCGTATTTACAAGCATCAGGGGGCCGTATCAAAATATGTATCTATCCTTGAGGTTCTCGAATCAGATGGAGAGGAAGACTGGGATATCCTCGATGATATCGAAATTGGCCGGAGCCTTCTAAGTAACCGTATCAGTACAAGAGAGGGTTTCGACCAGTTTTCTCTGGAACGGTGGAAATATGCTATAGGAATGTATTTTATTCCTTCCGAAAGTGCTCTTCTTCACTACCTTGGAGAAGAGGCAATTTCTACCTATGTACAGAATCTTCTGCATGGGAAAGAGCATCTGTCATTTCCCGATGGACCCGCGAAAGTATCTTCCTATGCTGATGCATTCAGGCTGGCGCGGAGGCAGGAATCAGACTTCTTCATCCTTCTTGATTATCACGAAACGGAACGGAGTTTTTCCGCGAAGTGCTCAATGTACCTTTCAGAGACGGGCTCTTTGCTTGAGGAGTTCCAGGTATTCAGGACCGGTAACGACAGGGTGAGCGATGCTTTGAGTTTACTTGTCAATCGGATCACTGAGAGTCTGCCTCTCAGAGCAAACCTGATAAAACGGAGGTTCAGTCAGGGGATAATTGATCTTGGAACTCTTGATGGTATTTCCGAAGGAGATATCTTTCTCATCCTCCCTGAAAGGGCTTTGGAACTTAGTAAAACAGAAATCGGGTACAACTTCAGTGATGAAGACATTCTTGCTGAATTTACCGTTACAGAAACCGATGAACTGGTGAGTGAGGGGACCATCAAAAAACGGCATTTTTTCGACCTGGTGAACATTGGAGACAGCCTGATTATCAAACCTGAAGAGGGTGAACCGGAACCGGAAAAGAGTGATCTCTTCCTTCCCAGGAGCATCTACCGGGAATTCCTTCGAATTCCCTGATTCATTGGAGCAATTCTCATTTTGACATAGATTATGATACAACCGTATAGAATTGACAAAGCAATTCTCATTTTGACATGAATCATGATACAGCTGGATAGAATTGACA
>JAGLYY010000189.1 GCA_023131935.1 Spirochaetales bacterium
CGGGAACCGGTCGAAGCAAACAAGTTAAATGGGCCATACTAAACTGCTGGAATTGATAGGAAAATGAGAATAGCCAAATCAATTGGCCTGATTTACTGACGGTTTGTAGCGAAACCTTCCCTTTACCTGGAGGTCTTCGCGGGAACCGGTTGAAGAAAACAAGACATGTGGGCCATAATCAGAACTGCTGGATTCATTGACATTGATATTCCTTTCATTTATATTCAGGTGGAGATAAAATAACAGGAGGACTCTATGAAACTTGCTATAAACGGATTCGGAAGGATCGGACGGAATGTATTTAAAATCGCCCTGGAAAAGGGTGATATTGACATAGCCGCTATAAACGATCTTACAGATCCAAAGACCCTCGCGCATCTATTGAAATATGACTCAAACTATGGTGTCTATAGCAAAAAGGTAGAATCTACAGAAGATGCCATTGTGGTAGACGGCAGAAAAACCAAGGTTTTCGCTGAGAGAGATCCCAAGAGCCTTCCCTGGAAGGATCTAGGGATTGACGTAGTAATTGAGTCTACCGGGGTGTTCCGGAAGAGAGATCAGTTAGCCTGGCATATTGAAGCCGGCGCAAAAAAGGTTATTCTGACAGTCCCGGCAAAAGATAAAATTGATAAGACAATAGTTCTTGGTGTAAATGATGACGATCTGAAAGATTCTGACCTCATCGTTTCAAACGCTTCCTGTACAACTAACTGTCTTGCTCCAATCGCAAAGGTATTGAACGATGCTTTTGGTATCGAGCAGGGACTTATGACTACTATTCACGCCTATACTAACGACCAGAAAATTCTTGATATGCCCCACAGCGATCTCCGCAGGGCACGTGGCGCCGCTCTTGCCGTAATCCCTACCACCACAGGCGCGGCCAAGGCGGTTGGCCTTGTTATTCCTGAACTGGATGGGAAACTGAATGGCCTCGCGATGCGGGTACCGGTTTCTGTCGGATCCATTGTCGATCTGACTGTTCAGCTGAAGAGTGACCCAACGGTCGCGGAAATTAACGCGGAGATGAAAAAAGCCGCGGAGGGTGCGCTTAAAGGGATCCTCGAATACACCGAAGACCCCATTGTTTCAGTTGATGTCAAAGGGAATCCCCATTCCTCGATCTTTGACGCCCTCTCAACAATTAAACTGGATAACGGTTTTGTAAAAGTACTTTCCTGGTATGATAACGAATGGGCTTATTCATACCGTGTCGTCGATCTTGCTGAAAAGCTTGTATAAAAGACGGGTAGATAAATGGGATTGCGTACAATTAGAGACATCGATCTGAAGGGGAAGGCTATTCTCCTTCGGGCCGATTTTAACGTGCCCCTTAAAGAGGGAGTGATAACCGATGATACAAGAATCAGGGCGGTCCTTCCTACTATTCAGTTTATCCTCGATCAGGAGGGAACATCTCTGATCCTCATGAGCCATCTTGGCCGTCCGAAAGGGGAACGGAAACCGGAGTTCAGTCTTATGCCGGTTTCCGAAAGACTTTCAGAACTCCTGGGCAGGAAGGTTGCGATGGCTCCTGACTGTATAGGGGATGAGGTGAAGAGGAAAGCGGAGGGACTTGGCGCCGGCGAGGTGCTGCTGCTTGAGAACCTCCGGTTCCACAATGGGGAAACGAAAAATGACCCCGGTTTCGCGAAGAATCTTGCCGAACTTGGCGATTTTTATGTAAACGATGCCTTTGGGACCGCTCACCGGGCCCATGCTTCTACAGAAGGTGTATCCCATTACCTTCCCTCTGCTGCCGGGTTCCTAATTGAGAAAGAGGTGAAATTCTTTGCACCGCTGCTTGAGGATCCCGCACAGCCCTTTGTCGCGGTTATTGGCGGGGCAAAAGTATCCTCCAAGATTGGTGTTCTTGAGTCTCTGCTGAAACAATGTAAGACTCTCATTATCGGCGGAGGAATGAGTTATACCTTTCTCAAGACAAAGGGCCATTCAATCGGAAATTCTCTCTGTGAAGATGAATATCTCGAAACGGCCGGCAGCCTGCTTGATAAAGCAGCTGAAAAAGGGGTAGAAATACTTCTGCCTGTTGATCATGTTGTCGCGGATGAGTTTTGTGAATCTTCTGAAGCTTTACTAATCAATAGCAGCGATATCCCTCCGGGCAAAATCGGAATGGACATCGGTCCAAAAACTGTCGAACTGATACAGAGCAGGATTGCTGAAGCAAAGTCCCTTATCTGGAACGGTCCAATGGGGGTATTTGAATTTGATCCCTTCGCGAAGGGAACAATCCAGGTTGCCGAAATGGTTGCCGCTTGTCAGGGTGTTACAGTAGTAGGCGGCGGTGATTCGGTTGCAGCGGTGAATAAGTTCAACCTTGCATCGAAAATCGACCATGTTTCGACGGGGGGGGGTGCCTCCCTGGAATTCCTCGAAGGGAAAGCCCTTCCCGGCATTGTCGTGTTACAGGATCAGGAATAGATATGAGAATGTCATTTATAGCGGGCAACTGGAAAATGCATAAAACCATGGAAGAGTCAAAAGAGCTTGCTTCACAATTAGTGCAGCGGCTTTCCGGTTCTCCCTATAGAATTATGATAGCACCGCCATTTACCGCCCTCGGGGCTGTTTCAGAAGTGATCAAAGGAAGCTCGATCCTTCTGGGCGCGCAGAATATGGCATCCTCCGAATCGGGAGCTCATACAGGAGAAATATCTCCAGACATGCTCCTTGATTCAGGGGTATCTGTAGTAATCCTCGGGCATTCGGAGCGAAGACACACCTATGGTGAGAGGGACGAGCTCATCAATAAAAAAGCTATTCTTGCGCTTTCAAAGGGTCTTGAGGTTATTCTCTGTGTCGGAGAAACCCTCGATCAGCGGGAAGCCGGTACGACTGAGAAAGTTGTAACCGAACAGGTGGAAAAAGGTCTTAAGGGAGTAGGGATGAGTGATCTTTCAAAGATTACTATCGCTTATGAACCTGTATGGGCTATTGGTACAGGGAAAACCGCAACCCCTGAAGACGCGGACGTAATGCACAAGGTTATTCGCAGTGTCATTCAGAATTTGTATTCTGAAGCCGCTGCTTCAAACATGATTATTCAGTACGGTGGTTCTGTTAAGCCTGATAACGTTAAAGCTCTCATGGCTATGGAGAACATCGATGGGGCACTGGTTGGAGGCGCTTCTTTGAAAGCTGAAACCTTTGTGCCTATTGCTGAATACGACGCATAATCCGGGCTGTCACGAGACAGCCGAAATTATTTTTTTATTTCGGAGAGAATATATGGGTTTCATAGGAATTCTGCTTTTGGTCATCTTTGTTCTCGTTGCACTGTTACTCATCGTAATCGTTATGATGCAGGATGATCAGGGCGAAGGAATCGGAGGCCTCTTTGGAGGCGGTAGTACTTCTGCCTTCGGATCGAGGTCTGGAAACATCCTTACGAAAACAACCGGTATTCTGGGCGCTCTGTTTCTTATTGGAGCTTTCGGACTTGCCTGGATGAATCGAACAGCTGTACAGCAAGGGGATGTAATTGGAGCTGCCCGTCGTGAGGCGAATCAGGAAACCTCAGAATGGTGGAATGAAGCTGCTACTGCCCCGGAAGCGCAGGAAAACAGCACTGAATCTGAGTAAGTATTATTAGCAGGGACCGTTTCCGAACAGGAAGTGGTCTCTTGTTTTTTGTAAGGATCATCGGGAATTGTATGAAAGTAGCAATTGTTTATTTCGAAGGGCTGAAAAAGAAAGAGCTTATTGACCTGTGCCGTGGTCTTGCCGATGGGATCGAAGCCCAGGGGCATCAGGTTGATATTATCGATGGTGATCGTGACATCAATACAAACCTCACCATCTACCGGTATTTAGTCATAGGAACAGCCTCAATTTCCTCTTTCGGAGGTAAAATATCAAGACAGGTTGAAAGATTTCTTGCAAACTCAGGGATTCTTACGGGGAAAAGGTGTTTCGCCTTTATTGGGAAAGCCGGAATCCGGAATATCAAAACCCTTCAGAAGCTCATGAAGACTATGGAGCATGAAGGGCTGTATATAAAATTCTCAGAAATCCTGTCAAAAAAGGAAGAAGCAGTATTCCTCGGTAAAAAGCTCCATATCGGATAAGGAGAAAGGGTTGAGAAAGATTTATGTTTTAGCACTTATGCTGCTTTTTAGCACCCAGGGTTTTTCCCAGGTCATCGATCTGCAGGTTGCCAGCGTATCTTTTTTAAGGCCGGAAATCATTACCAGAAAACAGCTTGACCGGCGTGTGAACCAGATTGAATCTTTAAGTATTCAGGCCGGATATGCATCCGCCCACGCAACCCCGGAAGATCGCCTGCAAATTCTCAATGCCATGATCGCTGAGGTACTCATTAGGCAGGGAGCCGAAAAAGAGGGTATCACCGTTGGGGAACAGGAGCTGGACCGTTATATCGCGGCCCAGAAACATAATGTCGAAGCCCAGGTCGGCAGTAGTTTATCTGATTATCAATTCAGGGACCTTGTCACTCAACAGACCGGGATGAGCTGGGAGGAGTATATTCGTCAGCTTGAAACCCAACTGCTTCAGCAAACCTATATAACCCGGAAAAAACGGAATCTCTTTCAGTCCATTACCTCTCCGACCGAGGCAGAAATTGAAGAGGTTCATTCAAGAAGGGCAAATGAATTCACCAATCCTGAGATAATAAGATTCAGTCAGATTTATCTCTCAAAATTAAATCTTTCAGCAGCGGAGATAGATAAAGCGGGAGAGCTCGCTGAAGAACTCGCAAGAAAATTAAAGAATGGAACAGCAACCTTTGAAGAGCTGGCCAGAGATTACAGCGACGATACAACCTCGAAATACCGGGGGGGGGATTTCGGTTATATCGCCCGGAATGACTCCCATGCCGCGGCACAGTTAGGGGACAGTTTCTTCAGGAAGCTATTCGAACCGGAGGTCGGAAGGATCTCGGGAGTGCTGGACTCAAATCTTGGATTTCATATCGTAAAGGTAACAGAGCATCGAATGCCCCGGCTGTTAAAAATTGACGATCCATTGTCTCCCACCAATCCGATGACTGTCCGGCAGTATATACGTACCCTGCTTCTTCAAAGTGAAGAACAGCGGATACTGAAACAGGCTATGGATGAAATAATTGCTGAACTTAAGGAGCAGGCAGAAATACGGATCTTTGAGGAGAATGTAAACTAACCAGCTATGGGTTCCAGAAGAAAAGGACGGATACTCGCGTTTCAATCTCTATATGGCTGGGAAATCAACCGGGACTCCCTTACAGGAATCCTTGATTTTTCGTGGCTTGATGAGAGTCGTCGAAAACGGATGGATAATGAAACTATCACCTTTTCGAAACTCCTGGTCTCCGGGGCTATCGAGAACATTGAAGAGATTGATAAAGCAATAAAAAAACACCTGGATAATTGGGATTTTTCACGATTAAATAAAGTAGATCTGGCAATCCTCAGATTAAGTGTCTATTCCCTGCGCTACCAGAAGGAGATTCCCGCTTCTGTAACCATTGATGAAGCGATAAATATCGCAAAGGAATTCGGAAACGAAGATTCCTATCGTTTTGTGAATGGAGTTCTGGATGGGATTTGCCGGGACCATGACTAAAAGGTCCCTGTTCTTACTCACCTCAATCATCATTATTATCATTCTCATAACACTCTTCCTTTTGTTGCCAAGATTGTTTCCATCATGGGATATGGGTGATAAAACCCTGTCAAAGACAAAGGAAAATATTACACTCCTGTATCACCGCGCAAAGGAAACAGGTAACTGGCAGATATTGTATGATGAAGCTGTAGCTGCCCATGAAAGGTATAAAAAAGATGAATTTCTTACGGCGGTGTGCGTTTACAGCTCTCTTCGTACAGGAAGATTAGAGGAGGCTGCCCGGGGTGCCAAAGGATTACAGGATCCGCGTTTCAAAGATCTCCAGAGAGAAATCCTCTTGAGAAACAACCTCAGTTTACCCGGGGATTTTCAGGAGGACAAAGAACTGAGCTGGCTTTTTTCGAAAGAGCCTGAAGATTTCTTACGCTTCGCACACTTACATTCTGATCCGGCTGTTATAAAGAATCTTGCCGCGCTCTGGATGTACCATGGTAATCCGGAGAAGGCCTTTGACCTGATTCCCGGTATCTCAGACCCGGAAACAGCTTTTAAAGTAGCTTTTTTTGCCGGCAGGTTTGCAAAGGCTTATGATTTTTTAAAATATCTCGATCTGGAAAACCCTGAAGTTAAACTGATGCAGGCTGATCTCCAGTGGTTTTCCTTTGATAAAATAGAAGCCCGGAAAACTAATAGTGAAATAATAACTGATTACCAAGGTTTTTCCTGGATCCCCTATCATAACCTTGGGTGGTTAATGGAGGGAGAAAAACAAATAGCTCTATTTTCAGAAGGGGTATCCTGCTTTCCAGAAAATGAGGATCTATTTCGGGCTCTGGTACTGGCGTTATATGAGCAGGGACAAGTTGATGAGGCTGAAAGGTTGATGAGGGACAAGATGAATTATCAAGGTCCCGATCCATTGCTGACACTGCTGCTGCGGGAAAAACTCCGGGGTGATGAAACCTTTAAAATGTTTCTATGGACGATTATCTCTGATTATCCTGGTATCCCATGGTTATCAAGATACCTGGGCGTTTACCTGCTTGGCAGGCATGATTTTGATTCACTTGAATTTCTCCTGTCAAGGCATGATGATGATAAACAGGTATGGGTCCCTTTTTTAACGGCTGTTGTGGAAGCATCCAGGGGAAATGCCGGGGAAGGGGATGGCGGGTTTATCCGTTCCATCGCTTTGGAAGAAAAGTGGGAAGCAGTCGCAAACCGGGGAATCATTGCCCTTGCATCCAGGAAAGAACATGAGGCTTATGATTACTTTCATAAAGCCCTCTCCATGGTCCCTGAAAATAACGGGAAGAACAGGTCAAAAATCCATTTCCTGATGGCAAAAACCCTGAATCGGCAAGGTTTGACAGAAGATGCCCTTGAAGAGCTTTTTTTATCTCTTATCGATGACCCTCTAAATCAGCAGGCAATACTCCTGCGGAAACAACTTGATGATAGATATTGAATGGTATTACTTTATCCAGGATAGTATGAGGTTGAGATAGTATGATAAAATTGAAGAGTAATGATGAAATAAAAAGAATCAGGGAATCGGGGTTGATGCTGGCAGAGACCTACCTGGAGATAGGAAAACTCATCGAACCGGGAATCACTACCCTGGCGCTTGATAAATTCGCCAGGAATTATATCGAGAAACGTGGCGGCCGGCCGGCTTTCCTGGGATATCAAGGTTATCCCTCTACCCTGTGTACCTCGGTAAACGAGATTGTAATTCATGGGATTCCCGATAACTATAAACTGCGGGAGGGGGATGTCATTAGTCTCGATTGCGGTATCATCCTGAATGGTTTCGTCAGTGACAGCGCGGTTTCTTTTCCTGTTGGAACAGTGTCTGAAGAGATCGCACGGCTGCTGAAAGTGACAGAAGAATCTCTCTATCTTGGAATAGAACAAGCGGTAAACGGAAACCGGGTAAAGGATATCTCCCGGGCTGTCGCAGAGCACGCGGGGGCTTTCAATTACGGTATTGTTCATGAATTTTGCGGCCATGGTGTCGGTTATAATCTGCATGAGGACCCGCAAATTCCTAATTATGTGGGCCGCGGACCGAATCCGCGGCTAAAACCAGGTATGGTTATCGCTATTGAACCTATGATTAATCTTGGTACCGGTGATGTCAGGGTACTCGATGATGGCTGGGCAGTGGAAACCCTGGACCGTAAGGTTTCAGCACACTTTGAACACACAATTGCCATTTTCGAGAACCATAATGAAATTCTGACTGGCCAAAATAATTGAGGCAGTCCGGTAACCCGGCCCATGAGGAGATAACCCCGTATATGATATACAACTCTGGAGGGAAGTGATGGATAAACTTTTTCAATCAAAAAAATTTCTTTATATAAATCTTGTACTTGTTGGTTTAATCGCAGGTTTTCTTATTACTTTTATTGCTTTTTCGGCGACTAAAGCAATCACTGCCAATGCAGGTGCTGATGCGGCTGCTGGTGTTGAAGAAAAAAAGGTCGGTGGTCAGATACCCGTTGAAACAGCAGTAGAGATTGAGATGCCGAAAGAGGGACCGAACAGCATACCTCAACCATATAGAGAGGCAGATAATCAACAGGGAACGGAAAGAACCTATTCTGTCCCGGAAGAGATGCAGAATTCTTTTCGTAAGGTAGCCAATGATGTTTTACCGGTTGTAGTTGAACTGCGGGTTGTGGAAGTAACCACTCAACTGGCACCTCCAAGTAATGGATGGCCCTGGAATTTTCTTCTTCCCCCCGGAAGCCGGGACGATGAACCGGAAGAACGGGAATTCAGGAGTTCCGGCCTTGGTTCCGGCGTCATTGTCAGACAGGAAAGGGATAAGTACTACGTCCTGACAAACGATCATGTGGCGGGAGAGGCCGATGAAATAGAGGTTGTTCTCAACGATGGAAGGAGTTTCCCCGGGACCCTCGTTGGAAAGGATGACAGAAAAGATCTGGCGGTAGTCCTTTTCGAATCCTCTGAAAAAATCCCCGTTGCTGTTCTTGGTGATTCTGATGAGCTCTATGTAGGAGACTGGGTCTTCGCAGTCGGCAGCCCTTTTGGATATGTTTCCAGCGTGACTTTCGGCGTAGTAAGCGCGAAACAGCGGAAAGGGCCCCGGGAAAATATCAGCGATTTCATTCAAACCGATGCCGCAATTAATCAGGGGAACTCCGGCGGCGCACTTGTCAACCTCAGAGGAGAGGTTATCGGAATAAATACCTGGATTGCCACAAATACCGGCATGAACGCCGGCCTGGGATTTGCCCTGCCGATCAACAACGCAAAAAAGGTAATCGATGACCTCATTGACCATGGGGAGGTCAAGTATGGATGGCTTGGTGTCAGTATTCTTGACCCCTCGGAAGAGGTGCGGGAAGAAATGATGATAGGGCAAAAACCTGGCTCAATGGTATATAATGTTTACCTGGACTCTCCGGCTGATAGGGGCGGGTTATTACCAGGTGATTTTATCACAGGGATAAATGGTATTTCGGTAGAAGACACTAATGAGCTTGTACTTACAGTCGGTGATCTACCTCCAAATAAAAAGGCTTCATTCTCAATCATACGGTACGGGAAAGCCCTTGATGTCGAAGTGAGAATAGCGGTCAGAGAGGATACAGTAACGATCATAAGCCGGAATTTGAATATCTGGCCAAGCATGACTCCCGTCCCTGTTACGGCGGAACTAAAGGAACAGATGGAGCTTTCTTCCGGGCAGAAGGGAGTATTACTTTCGGTAATAGATAAAGGGAGGGCATACAATTCAGGATTCCGGAGTGGCGATCTTGTTATCCGGATCAATGACCGGAATATCGAAAATGCTATGGACTTTTACCAGGCCTTGAACGATAAAGGAAGTAGTGAATTCGACTTTTATCTTCTCCGCGAAGGGGTTGTTGAGTATAAATTCAGTCTGCTCAAATAATAATCACCATTGTAAAAATGGGGAGGGAGCCATGAAGAAAGACTTTTTACCGTACGATAAAGTACGAAACAACGCGATAAAGCTGGCCTACAGGATTCATAAGGATGGTTTCTTTCCCGACGTTATCTATATATCACTTCGCGGCGGAGCTTATATCGGTAATGTTATCAGTGAGTATTTCAAGATTCACCGGGAGGAGCGCAGGCCCGTTCTTTACGCCGCTGTCGTTGCCCGCTCCTATACAGATATTCATACCCATGACAGAGTGATGGTTGACGGATGGACCTATAATCCTGAGCACCTCCGTCATGGTGATCGGGTCCTCCTTATCGATGATATATTTGACAGTGGAAGAACGATGAATCATCTTGCGGAGATAATTATCGACAGGGGGATCCCCAGGAGTGATCTCAAGATTGCGGTCCATGATTATAAAATTTTTCCTTTCCGGGAAAGCAGCCCAATAATTCAGCCGGATTACTGGTGCCGGAAGCACATCATCGAGAAACCGGAGAATGATATCTGGATCCACTATATGAGTCACGAACTTGTAGGGCTGAATAGGGCCGAACTTGAGAAATACTATTACGCTGTGGATCCTGAACTGAAATCTGCCCTGGTTCCCGAAATGTTCGCGGAGTAATTATGAAACGGATTTTTTGCCTGATTATTCTCCTGATATCTGTTTTTACCCTCGGTGCCCAGGAGGTCTCACTTTCATCCGGTTCTTATTCCAGCGATCAGATTGTTCGGATCCGCGGCGAAGGTGATTATCATTACTATTTTGGGGAGAGTGTATCTGGCGGCCTGGTTCCCTATACAAGACCCCTTTACCTCTCCGCGTTAAAAGGCGAATCCCGGACCTATACCTTACATATTGGTTTACTCGCAGACACGCATCTTTCCTCAGAGCAGGTCCTTACTTACATCATTGACAAACAATCTCCGGCGGTACCTGAACCATCCTTTCCCGAAGGAAGTTACCAGAGTGACCTCCGGATCAGTTTCAGCAAGGACCCTGACAGCCGGGTGGTTTATTCCCTGGGAGGCCCCTGGGTTGAATGGGACGGCACTCAATTATTATTTAAACGGCCCGGAGAATATCTACTGCAGGCCTACGCGATAGATGAAGCAGGAAACCAGAGTCCCATCGGGCAGCTTAAATACCGTTTGGGGGAAAAGAAACAGTCTTCCGCGGATGCCATCTCAATACTAAGCCCGGTGGCGGGGACTTTTGCAAATCCTCAGCTCCTCGTAATTGAAATGGGTGATTTTGACCGTATAACCTATACTATAGACGAAAGTGAGCCAACATTTGACAGCCGGCAGTACACAGCGCCTGTCGAAATCAATGCCCGGGGACAAGTTCGGTTGCGGATAACAGGTTTTAAAAATGAAAAACCGGTAGACCGGAAAGAGGTAGTTTTTTCAGTACTAAAGAGCGCTCCCGGGATTCCCCATCTGGACAACGGGGTATTCTCCCAGGACCTGACGATCCCCCTCCCGGATATACGGGGCAGATACACAACAGACGATTCGAGGCCGGATGAGTCCAGCAGGGAACTCGGTGAAATCATCTCATTCTCTTCAATACCCGGAGGGGTCCGCTAT